>NZ_OOGT01000077.1 GCF_900323515.1 Acinetobacter stercoris
GATTTTAAACAATACAAATTTATAAGATAGATATAAACCTTAACGAAATAAATGCGAGAGGTTAAACACAAATTATGCTAACTGAGACATTAAGCAAAGAAGGATTAAAACATCTTGAAAATGAAAAATATTCATATTTTTCAACAAAAAACTATCACTTGACTGCACGTGATTTTATACAAACTATTGTAACGCCAGCGATAGATAAAGCTGTTTTAAATGAGGAAATTGAAAATTGTTTTGATTGCCTTAAACAGGCAGGATATGAAAATCCAATAATGATAGGGGCAATTCCTTTTGATATATCAAGAAACAGTTCACTTAATTTTTATGCTAGTTATGAGAAGTTGCAGCAAAAAAATCAGCAACAGATAAATTTAAATAATTCAAGTGAAATTGTTAGTAAGTTTTCGCTGATTCATAAAGACAGGTTTACTGAAAATGTAGAGCAAGCATTAAATACATTTTCAAAAAAAGAATTAGAAAAAATCGTTTTATCTCAAGCTGTTGAATATGAATTTGAAGATAAGCAAAATCCAGAATCTTTGCTATATGCTTTACTGGGACAAAATCCTTATGCATTTAACTTTGTTATCCCCGTTGATGAGCATGACTACATTTTAGGGGCTAGCCCTGAATTGTTGTTAGCCAAACAAAATCGAATGGTCATGAGTAATCCATTAGCTGGATCCAGACCAAGATCAAAAGATTTAGAAAATAATGCCAGACGGAAGCAGGAATTACATGATTCGGTAAAGGATCAAAACGAACATAAAATTGTTGTAGACAATATTTTGAAAAATCTGGTTTCGCATTGTGTCGAGTTAAAAGTATCTGAATTCCCGGATATTTTGGAAACTTCAACTATGTTGCACTTATCTTCAGAATTTCAGGGCATTTTAAAAAGTAGTGCACCGAATGCACTGAATCTGGCTTTGGCGTTACATCCGACACCAGCAGTTTGTGGTTCTCCTACACATTTAGCTAAACAATTCATTCTGGAGTATGAAGGATATGACCGTAATTATTATACGGGGTTAGTGGGTTGGATGGATGCCAATGGTAATGGTGAATGGGTTGTGACTATTCGTTGTGGTTTGCTCAACGAGAACAAAATGCGATTGTATGCTGGCGCGGGAATTGTTGAAGGCTCAAATGCTGAGGCTGAATGGCATGAGACAGAAGTCAAGATGCAGACGATGTTAAATATATTTAATACTGATACTTAACAGAATATTGAGCGAATAATAATTACTAAATAGGAATATGTATGGATGCCTCGGCAGTAAAACCTTACCAACTCCAAGCAACAAACAATTACTTGGTTGCAAAAGTTGATTTGGAAATAAATTCAGAATATGCAAATCGAAATCTGGGAGTCGTGCGATATATAACAGAAATTATTTAGATGTTTTATGGAGAGTAATTAATAAGGAAAAATGATCAAGAAAGGTATGAATATTGTGGTAGATAAAAAAATAGCTTGGGTGGTAGGAGTGAATCAGGGGATCGGTGCAGAAATTATGCAACGCCTGATTTCAGATGGAATTCATGTCGTTGGAATTGATAAGTCGAAGGAAAATATTCCAAATGAATTGCAAGAGTTTTCACATATTTGTGATATTCGGGATGATGGGCAGGTAAATCAGATATGTCAAAATCTTCTTAGGTCTAGTCCACCAGATTATTTTATTCATGTGGCAGGTGTATTGCACATGGGGGGGCATGAAGAAATTTCACCTGAAAAATGGCGTGAAACCTTTGCGGTGAATTTGTTTTCACCATTTTATTTTTTGCAGCATTTAAGTCCTTATTTTAAAGCGAAGATGTCAGGTAATGTGGTTGTCATTTCTTCAAATGCGGCTCATGTCCCTCGCATGTATATGTCAGCCTATGGAGCATCAAAAGCAGCTCTAACCTATTTTACTAAAACTGTAGCTCTGGAACTGGCTTCGTATGGAGTAAGGGTAAATGTAATCTCACCTGGTTCTACTGCAACACCTATGCAATATCAATTATGGAAAGATTCTCAAGGTGAGCAACACACAATTTTAGGTAATTTAGGACAGTTTAAGGTTGGAATTCCGCTAAAAAAAATTGCCAAAGTCAAGGATATTGCAAACTCGGTCATGTTCTTAATTAGTGATCAGGCTTCTCATATCACAATGCATGATCTTGTGATTGATGGTGGTGCAACACTTGGTTGCTAGAGAAATTTAAATAAACATATTGTTTATGATTGGTAGAAAAATGAATATTCAGCATGAAATTACAGGGCAGGTTACACAAGCATTACAACCACGATCTGATCAGATTTCACAAGAAGTACCAGCGGTTCATCTGTCTGATCAAGATAAAACACTTGAAACTCCAATAGTTTTGCAAAAGCTTGATCACTTAGATTTAATGAATTATTTGGCAAAAATTGAGCATCATTTATTTCAAAATTCAACTGATAAAGTGGCGCTCGTTTACGGTGAAAATAGCATTAGTTACCGTGAATTAGGACAGCATGTAGCGAAGTTGATGACAGCTTTTAATAAAGCTGGGTTAAAACAGGGTGATGTAGTTGCAATATGTGTGGGCAAGCGCCCTGAACATGTGTATACAGTTTTGGCATGCGCTCTTTCAGGTATCATCTGGTTACCTGTAGATATGGAATCACCTCAAGCAAGGTTAGAATATTTATTAAAAAATAGCTGTGCCAATGTTGCTATAACTCAAACAGCTATTGCGGGTATTAAAAATTTAGATATTTTAGAAATACTTTCCCAGCCTATATCTCAGGTTGTTCCGGATTTTAACTATCAGATAGATCGGAATCCTGCCTATTATTTATATACATCAGGAAGTACGGGTACACCTAAATGTGTGGTTTTAAATAATCAGGCAACGGCAAATGTATTGCAGCAAACGATTTTAAATTGGCAGATTACAGCTCAAGATGTCTTTATGGCGGCTACGCCATTTCATCATGATATGTCTGTATTTGATATTTTAGCGCCATTAACAGTTGGTGCAACATTGGTCATTCCTACACCTGATGAAGTCAAAAGCGCAGTTGCATGGGCAAATCTGATTGATCAGCATCGAATTTCAATCTGGTGTACGGTTCCTGCTATTGTTGATATGTTACTGAGCTGTGCCACTATGTTACAAATCCGGTCATTACGTTTGGTTGCACAAGGCGGAGATTATATTAAACCGAGTCTCATCCAGAAACTTCGAAAAATGCTACCTCATGCCAGACTGATCTCATTAGGTGGACCAACAGAAACAACAATCTGGAGTATTTGGCATGAAATCGGAATTCAGGATCAGGAAATTATTCCTTATGGTCAGGCAATTGAAAATAATGAATATTATATTTTAGATGATGACAACCGACACTGTGCAGTCAAACAGATCGGTCGAATTTGTATGGCAGGAGTGAATTTATCTAATGGTTATTTGCTCAACGGTCAGTTAAACCAAAGAGATTTTATACAGTTAAAAATACCATCTGGAGAAACTCAGCTTGCTTTAAAAATGAGTGATCAGGGGTATTTTAGAGAAGATGGAAAAATTATTTTTGCAGGGCGTGAAGAGGGATATCTAAAGATTAGGGGAGTACGTATTTCAGCGGCAGAAGTTGAAAATGCGCTTTGTAAACATGAGAAAATTCACGATTGTGTCGTGGTCAATTGTATTAATCCAGTGTATGACGGCAATGAATTGGTCGCAATATATAGTGTTATTCATCATCAGGATGAACAGCCTGATATTTCAACGCTTAGGAGCTTTTTGCAAATCTATTTACCGAATTCACATATTCCAACGAGATGGTTGTTAATTGATAAGTTACCGTTAACCCGTAATGGAAAGATAGATCGAAAATCATTGCAAAAAATGGCACAGGAACAACTTGACCAAAATTATGCAACAAGGTCTGCAGAAAAAAACATTGTGACTGGAAATAATGTGAATGAGATGGTTTTGGATTTACTCCGGCAATATAAAAGCTCTCCCAGTGACATTTTTTATGATACAGACATCATAGCTGCTGGAATACGACCAGTACATTTGAATAAAGTTGCCAAACATTTTTCAAATCAGTTTAAGACAAACATTGATTTTTATTCATTGGTACGATGCCGGACAGTGCAGGAAGTGATAGATCAGATTCAGCAGAAAATTAATCAATAGGTTGGCATATTAATTATAAAAGTCTATTCAGCCAAAGCTGTCATTTTATAGATGCTAAAGATTGGTTCGCAGTTGTACCTGGTATAGATACCATCTGGGTGATTATGGCAATAGGGATGGTTTTTTTGCGGTTAGTATGGTTTTCTTTGGATATCTAAAGAATACCAATAAAACATATAAAAGCATTGAAAATAAATTTTGAAGAACCCATTTGAAAATAGCTTAACCAATCAGATTTGACTGGTTAAGCTAGATGAATGACTTACCATTTATGACTATAAGTGACTTTCAAGGTTGTTCCTGCAGCCAATAAATGACTCGTATTATCATTACTTCGATACAATTGGCTATAGAGTGGATAATATTTACGGTTAAACATATTTTCCAAACCGATGCTAATATTATCTTTCTTATTTAAAGCAAAACTACTTAAAAGATCTACCGTTGTATAGGTTTTTACATCGTAACGACCAAAACTATTTTTACCATTTAAGCGATAATCTTCAGAACCAAAATAGGTTGCTTGAATACGGTTTGTCCATGTATCAGTTGGACTATAAGAAATATATGAAGTGAGTTTCAATGGCGGGATACGGTAGCCCGTCATGTCCTGTTCATGCTTGCCTTGCGGTGTTTCTCGACCTTTCATCCAGGTAACACTTCCGCCAGCTCCCCAGATTTTATCATCATCCAGATAATCAAGTGTTGCTTCTACACCAGTGACTTTTTCCTTGGTTCGAGCCAGAATCAGACCATTATTAAATGACTGAACACCACCCAAGTCAGAAGTAGAATGGAATACTGCTAAACTCGATGAAAAGTTTTTAAACTCACCATTCCAGCCCAATTCATAATTATCGACTTTGACAGGTTCTAGGAAGGATGATGATAAATTGAAACCAGCTGTTGCATTACGGATTACAACACCAACATCAGGAAGCTGAAATCCCTGATTGAATGAGGCATAGATTGACTGTCCATCAATAGGGCTAAATGTAATATTCCCATTGTATAACCATGCATCTGCTTTGACTTTGCCACCTTTTACCGTGTATGGATTTGGATTATTGAGTTGGGAGAGTGGGACAAAGCTATCAATTTCAGCATAACTATCTTCATAACGTGTGCCGATTTCAGCAGACCATTGCTCATTGAATCTATGTTTCAGTTGGGCAAAACCTCCAACACTTTGTGTTGTTAGCTCTGGCAAGTAAATCAGTTTGCCATTTTTGACGAAATGAGTTCCGCCCGATTGATCATAAATGGTTGGGTCAAAAGTATCTAAAGGCATTTCACTGCGTTCACGACTAAAGTCACCTCCCCAGACCAAGGTGGTATCACCCAGAAACTCAAGTGGGGTACTTACGGTTAAACGACTACCAAAAACATCATTTTCTTGGTAAATCTGATCGATTTTTCCACCACGATTCAGGTTTACCCCTCGAGCATCAAAAGGTGCAAATCGAGTGTAGAAATCACGATAATAGACCTGTGCGTCAAGCTTGCTACCAAAAAGGTTTTTGTGACTATAAGTCAGATTATAAATCTGGTTTTCATTGTGGTTCTGTTTTGAGAGTTTTAAGCCTTTTTTGGCTTTTGCAGGAACACTGCCTATAGGAAGTGGCTTAACACTTGGGTCGGATGCATAATCAGAATCCTGTTCTGCATTATAGTAATTGGCAGCAAACTGCAGGTATTGATTGTCATCAATCTGATATCCCAGTTTTCCACCTACACTATATGCATCTGCATCAAATAGATCGCCCTGACTTGGTTCAGGTGCAACTCGATTACCTCGTGAATCATAAGGGCTGCCGATTCTTTGGTAGCCAAAGTCTAGGGCATAGTCAAAATTGTTCCAACTACCTGTGAAATATTGATGGGCATCGCCACTTAATGCATCTGAACGCATGTTAGTCAATGAGCTTTGTAGTCCAATCACTGTTTTTGCAGTCGGTTCGCCACCTGCAGCTTTAGTGGTGATTGAGATGATTCCACCTGCTGCACCACTACCATAAATGGCGTTACTTCCTCGAATAACTTCGATACTTTGAATACTTTCTGGATCTATAGCGGAAAGCCCGCGAGATGTATCTCGGGTAAGATTCATGGGTATGCCGTCAACTAGAATTAATGCATTACGTCCACGGAGGGTTTGACCATAATCAGTGATGGTTCGGCTCGAATCAGAAAGCCCTGGAACAGCTTTAGCGAGTACAGTTGCAAGATTATTTGATGACCCATTTTTAAGTAAATCTAATTGTTTTTCATCAATCTTGGTGACCTGTTTAGATGATGTTTGGACTTCATCTGTACGTGCAGTAACTGTAATCGTCGCTAATTTTGTGGCAGCATTTTGTTCTTCCTGTGTTTCTTGGGTATCGTTAGCAAATGCAGGTGTAACGAAAAGCAAGCTTGATAGGAGAGAAGCAAGCTTTTTTTTCTTGAAGATCCTTTTCGGATTTTTAGTTTTCATATCAAACCATGCTGTTGTTGTGATTGTGAGCATTATAATGATAATTGTTATTATTTACACTAGTTTTCAGGAATATGTTAGATGAATAATTTATGACAAAAAATATTTTAAAATTAGTAGGTTGAAATTCAAAATTAGTATTTGAAATGCAAAAGAAGTTGTTGTTTGCAATTTTAGTACAGTTATCTGGAATTTTAACCTACAGGATGTTTTATCGGGTATCAGGCTCGCTTGTATGATTCTAGGTAGTGTTGATGGGCTTTTCTGACAATACTCCGATCATCGCCTAAAACGAACATATGAACAGATTGGTTTTTCCAGTATTCAATATCAGAGATTTGTCTTGGAATAGCGCAAAAACTTGACTCTGACTGTAAGCATTTCTGATATATCTTATCCACTTGCTGTTTAACTTCGGGGTGAGTGGTCTGCCAAGGTAGTCCCATGGATTGGGATAAATCAGCAGCACCTTCAAGGATGACATCAATTCCATCTATTTGCAAAATCTCATCAAGGTGCTGTATTCCCAGCATTGTTTCTATCATCAAAATCACAACGGTATCGTCCTGGGCTTTTTTAACGAAAGTTGTCAGATCATCCAGACCATATCGGTTCAGGCGAGTTGAATTCAGTCCCCGGCTACCCAATGGTGCATAGTGACAAGCTTGCACAGCTTGTCTTGCCTGGGTTTCATTTTCGATTCTCGGAAAAATGATACCTGTGACTCCAGCATCAAGTAGGGGGTTGACCAGATGTATGGCTTGTAAAGGAACACGAACCAGAATATCCACATAATAGCTTTTAGCTGCCAAAATCATTGTTTCCAGTAATGTATTGGAAAATAATGTGTGCTCTAAGTCGATGATAATAAAGTCATAGCCTGCCAATGCCATTTGTTCGATATTGACAGGGGAACCTATAGAGCAAAATAACCCATATAGATTCTCATGATTTTTAATGCGTTGCTTGAAGCCGATTGGATGTTTATTCATATTCAAGTTCCTGAATAAAGCTTAAGGGATTACGGCAAGTTTGGACGCGTAGACGTATTTCAGGTAAAAAACGTCGACTGGCAAGTTGTTCAATATCAATAGTTTCATCTGTAAAGTTGAACAGCTCATAGCGCTCAGCAAATTCTGGATAGCGATCTTTATGCTCATCAATCACTGTTCGTAACATTTTCCAGAATTTAACTTCATCAAAATGATATTGCTGGTTTAAAAATATTGCCAATTCAGCCAGATTGACGAACCAAAGTGCGTCCTGAGTAAAGTCTCTTAACTCATTTGCTGAATGCGTTTCAAGAAATGAGTTTGGATTGATTTTGGCATGTTCAGCAGGTGCATCCTGTAGTGAAGGAAGTTGCTCAGGGTCACGTAATAAATGGCGACTAAAGCGAATACCATCATGAAAATCTTTCAATGCCACTCTGACAGGTAAACCATTTTTATGTACCAAGACCATGTTTTGGGCATGCGACTCTAGTGCTAATCCATGACACCACAGGATATGCATGATCGGTAGATAGGTATAATTAAAGAGATGCTCTAGCCAAGTTTCAATACCATATTGTTTGATCCAGTCATCAATTAGTGGCTTACCATCGATGTCAAGTTGCATGAGTCCAGTAACAGGTGTAGCCGCTTCGCCATCTTGTAAATATGAATAGATGCTTTCACGCCAGATACAGGCAAGTGCGCCATACTGAACTGGAAGCTGTATTTGCTGATTGACAGAAATTCCTGCAATTTCTCTGAGAATAATGGGTTTGTGTTCTGTATGTAAATATTGATCCTGATCAACGATTTGATATAACCAGTCACTCATTTTTGCTGCATTTTGAACTGTATGTGGTGCAAGTACACGAGAAGTAGAAGTATTGATCAGGTTCATCGATAATTTCAGAGAAAAAGCTGAAATGTCTGTGATATTTGAAAGGGTACGGATGGATTGTTGTGGCAGATAGCTTGGACCTTCTGCACTTAAGGGAACAATTTGTTGTAGTTGAATGGCATCATGATAGTAAAGGGAGATAATCTTATCCCATTGCCAAGGATGGACAGGAAACAGTAAGTATTGATGAATATCAAGCTGTTGCTGTGCCAGCTCATCTTTGATCTGTTGTAAATCATGTGTCGAAAAGTGTTGTTGATAGAGCTGTGTCAGGTTCAGGTTTTGGCTCAAAACAACTTTGCATAGTTGTTCATGAACGGCAATCCACTGTACTTTAAAACCTGTGGAAAGTTCTGGCGCATATTGTTTATTTTCAATCAGGTCAAAACCAATGCGGGATTTAAAACTTGGATGATATAAATGTGCATTCGTAATACGGGCTTCTTGTTCAAAATAAGGCAGAGTTCTTAGAGCATGAATCGGGCTTGTTTGAAGCGTCTGGTCATGTTTAACATAGCTCAGATAAAGTTCATCACAGAAATTTTGCCATTTGGCAGGATCAGCTTCGATTACGTTTCGAAGATCCAGTAACAGTTGTTTTAAATGAACTACCGATGTTTGGGCAGTGCTTATATCGTGGCGTTTTAGACTTAATGCATCAAGTTTGATTCGTTTAAAACTAAAATGCTGATATGCATTACAGGTATATGAAATTTGTGTACCCGTTGAAAAGCTGAGTCGCCCATCCTGTAGCTGATACTGTAATGCTTTTTCGAAAATTAGTGCTTCTAGTAATTGCCCCATAACACGTGCTTCTGCATCTATATGGTGGGTGGTTTTTTGTAAAGGTGTGAGCATATTTTCACCACGATATTTAAATAATGGGTTTGGAACATTGACCCAAATTGGGTTGCCACCTGTATGAAACAGGGTATTTAACATATTTGCTTTAATGGGAATGGTTTTGGTATTTACCAGTTGATCTATGTAATACGCCGTTTGATCTGAAACATTCGCTTTAAGTAGGGTTGTTCGGGTTCTTTGCCATAATGAGTACTCATTTATTTCAGTTGCTCTGGCAATAGAACTGAGGATATGGGAAATATGGTTGATCACTAAATAGTATTTAAGAAATGTCCATGCATCTTGTTTTGAGAACCAGACAGTGCTGTCTTCTGAAACATCTATTGCTAGAGATTTTGTTGACTGATGTTGACTAAACATTTCCTGAACAACACTAATACCTTCCATATCACGGATAATCAACCGTGATGGATAGCCATTTTTAAATTCCATCAAACTATTTTGTAGATGTGCTTCGACACTTATCCCTTGTTCTGAAAATAGTTTTAATAAAGGTAATAGGGCGACATTGATATATCTCTCCCACCAGTCCAGTATGAATGTTTTTAAGTCTTGATGAGATGGGCTGGATGAGTGAAAAGCCTGATCTATAAAGTCTAAAATGGGGAGTTGGTATAGTTCATTCTCTTCTACCAGACCAGCTAGCATCCGTGTATTTTCAAGTTCACTTGAGGATAAGCCTGCACGATAAATAACGCCAAAAGAGTTTTCCAGTTTAGGAATCTTGACTGTTCTGGCTTCAAGTTCAGGTAGAAAAGACAGACAATCGTCATTAGCATTAATTTTTTGTTGAATGATGATCTTGCTGGCATCAATCGCACGTTCTATTTCATCCAGCGGGTTATGACGAATGAAACTGGTGATACGAACATCTATTGATAATTTGAGAAACAACCCGGTTTCAGGTAACCATACAGTACGAACCGATGAAGTTGGCCAGACATCTTGTCCAAGTGCCCCTAAATATACAATTTTTTGCTGGGTAATATAGCTTTCAAGTTCGGGATGTTTGAGTAAAAAACTAGCCTGCCACGGATGAGTGGGAAATAGGACATATTGCTCTGCATGATCTTTTAAAACATTTTCAGCCGTCTCAATAATTTCACGTTCAAAGGGAATATTAAAATCTGCCTGACTTTTTAAAATATGAGCCAGTGATGAGTGTACGGCAAAATAATGTAATTGAAATACAGCCTCTAATTCAGGGCTATATTTTTTCATATCATCCCGGGTAAATCCGATATTTGATTTTGATGTGGCATGAAAAGGGTGACCAAAAATCAAACATTGTTCAGCTGTTTTAAAATGCTGACTAGGGGAGATTGGTGATTGGTCATATGACCTGTTTTTATAAAAAAACTTTGTATTCTCGATACTATTTTCTATTTCAGTATAGAGATTTTCATTGATCTTTTTATGCTGGAATAAGAACGCAAGTTCTTCACAAATCAATCCAGCTAATCTTTTGGGATCGGTTAAATATTCAGTCTGCTGATTGTGTTGATCACTTAACAGGAAATGCCTGGCATAGCGGTGAAACCCTACTTCTGAAAAATGTAGTAGCTCTCCTGAAATACGCTGCTGTGAAGATTTAAATGTATATGAAAAATTAAGAGGGAGCTTTGCTTCTATCGTGTTTCGTTGTGGTAATGAGCCAATTTCACAGTCGAGATAGTCGTATAAATCAATCTTTAATTCACGGAAAAAAGTATTTAAATATTGTTCAAAAAGTTTATATGACCATGTGTCGGTGGTATGCATCGAATTCATTATTTTGCCTCTTCTATTACTGATTTTGCTAAAAATTTATTTAGAAATACGATCAATCCTGCACAGATAAAGAAAATAGCCGTACAGATTAATGCCATAGAGATGTTGTATAAGGTGTAGGCAACTGTGATGGCGATGGGACCAAAAAGCTGTCCTATGACGAAAGCGCTGTTAGAAACACCAATGATCTTTCCATGAATATTGCGCTGAGTTTTACTGGTGATGGAATGTAGAACTGAGGGGATGAGCGCTGCATAACAAAACCCTTGGATTATTCTGAGTATTAAAACTAGCCATAGGTTGTTTATCCAGCTTAATGAAAAAATGCAGACTCCACAGATAAGTGCTGCAAAGATAAAGTAGCTGGAGGATTCTCCTTTATGGTCTATTCTTTTCCCCCAAAAAGAGGTCGCACAAAAGGCTGCTCCCCATGACAGCGCATGTAATATGCCTGTTAATGTTGCTGGGGAATAACTGTAGTGCGTTATTTTGATTAACTCGGCGATATACAGTACAAAGCAGGCAACCAGACCAAAGCCTCCTGCCTGTACTAAGGCTCCAGCACTCATCCATGCAAATATGGATTTATCAAACTGGGACTGTTCAGGCGATGTTAGTTGGGTGGTAGCGTGAACGGTAGGGTGCTGATCTGCTAAAAATAGATAAGCAAGGATGATTAAAACTACTAAAACAATAGCATTTATACTTAGTAAATTTTCCAGGCTCCATCGGTCAAACAGTATTCCACCGAACATAGGACCAAGTAGACATGCCAGTGCGATAGCAGCATGGAGTCGTCCCAAAGCAACTCCACGAGTAGATTGTCCAGATAGATGCGAGATATATGCTGTTAAAACCACACTGAGACTGCAAAAGCCTAAGACAAGACGTGCAAAAATGAATAACCAGATCTGGGTTGCATATGCCATACAAAACATGGAAATACATAGACCACACATTGAGACAAGGAGCGTCTTTTTATGACCATATAGATCAATATAATGTCCAATCAGTGGTGCAGCAAACAAACTCCCGATAGCTGGAGCAGATAACGCAATTCCTGCCCATAATGCAGAATCTGCCGCATGAATCGAAAATTTTTGCATAAACATTGGCATGATCGGGATGAGTAACATCAAGCCAAATGTTGAAAAAAACTGACTCAGTAACAGTACATAATGATCAGAATGGAATCGACGCATCTTTTACTGACCTACAGCCGTATTCTCAAAAATCTTTAAGGCATGGTATGGATTATCCGTTTGACCAATACGGCTAGGCATACCTGTTGAATCTTTTTCCTGAGAGAGTAGAGGGGTCATTAATTGTTTATATGGCCAGTATTGATGCTGGAAAATTTTCTCTAAAATAAGTTCCTTGCTTGTTTCATCCAGATTTTGGCTTTCGGTAAACTTCAGGATGATGTCGTGTAGCATATGCCAGAAATCAATTTCGGAATGTGAGCTATATTTCAATGCTGCAAGCGCGATTGGATATAGATTAATTTGTAAGCCGAGGGTGATGAAATAATCCAGTAGTTCAGTCTGGGTTTTTAAAACCAGGCTATTGGGAGTGCTGGTATCAATTGAATAAAGGGGAGTCGTTAAGCCTTTGGCTTCTATGGCAGAAGGGCAAATTCTGAGGGTATCGTGGTCACGTAATATAAAGGAATGAATCTGATTATTTTCATAACAAACCAAGGTGTTTTGTCCATGACACTCTGGTAGTACGCCATAACTCCATAACGTTAAAAATGTTGTAATAAAATCAGTACACAGGTTTTTGAGTAATGTCCAGACATCGCCTTGCAGGTTTAAAGTTTCCCATGGATTCAGATATGAACAACTTAATGCAGACATGGTGACCGGTTTAAGTTGTGGGTTCGACTGGAGTGATGGAAATTGACGAATTTGACAGCCAATAACACCCTGGTTTTCGACCAATGGCTCTTGTTTTCCAAGTACCCACCAGTTTGTTTCATCAGACAAATTTAGTTTTGATTTGAGTATGGCATCTTGTTGAATGAGCTGTTTTAAAAATTTATATCCTGTATAGCCATTACACATATAACGTGCGGGCATGGATCGAATTGCACCTAGTGTTTTCGCATTTGTTGACAGTTTGAGATGAACATTTTCGTCATGGTTAAAGAAAAGAGTACGTAGTGATGAAGTGGGTAAACCAATCACTGTTTCATGCTGCAAATTGATTGCAGCATATTTATTTTCTTCATATATCAGAAATTGATGCTGTGTCTCCAATAGGGGGAGTGCGATATATTGATCTGTGTCTTGCACATAATTTGCCAGGAAAGGCATTTGCTGCCGTTCATCAAAAAACTGAGAAGGAGTCGATGGCATATTCTGGATGACATCGTTTTTTCTAAATGCCCACCAATAAACTTTAACCTCCTGATTTTTAAATAATGCTGATAACTGTCCTTTGGCATGAGCAAATGGGTGAAATGCCCGATCTGTTGCTAACCCTAATAATTCACTAGGAATAAACGGTGAAATCTGTTGAGAAACAGCAGCGAGGAGAGATGGAATCTTTTCAGCATTACTCAGGTTATCCCGCCAATATTGAATGGCTTTTTCGACATATGGTGAGGGCCACCAGTTTGCCTGACTGAGATAATTAAAAACATCTTCGAGAGCAATTGGACTGATGTTATTTTCTGATTTGGATTCAATCAAGACATCACTGCTGATGATATGGAAAGGATTTACACTTCTCCTTTTGTCACTTTTTAATAAAAGATTCGTTTTATTATCTAGAGAGATAATTAGATATGGGCTCTGATGGTCGATATGACTTCGGAAATCACCATAATTTTCCATATATAAGGTATCTATGATTTTTTGTAATTGTGCTGTGTAAATCCTGTCCAACATCTTGAACTCCTAAATCAATGGTAAAACAGTGCCAATGTTTTGCTTTTCTGCCGCATTAAAAAACCAACGTGCACAAACAATGTCATCGATTGCCATACCCATTGGATTTAGCAGAATAATTTCCTCATCGTTTTCTCGACCTTTTTTATCACCAGTAATGATTTCACCAAGTTCAGCATGGAGTTTTTCACGGCTAAATTTGCCTTCTTCAACCAGAACATTGATGACTTTCTTTTCACGATTTGATTGATCCCAATCATCTACAATTACTTTATCAACCTGTAAAAAGACTTCAGGTTCTATATCCATAATTGAAATATTTGAGATAAAACAACCTTTCTTGATCCATTCAAACGGAATATAAGGTTTGTCTGAAACGGTACAAGTAATCAGTACATCTGCGGCTTGAACCGTTGATTTGGCATCCGGATGAATATCAAAATGAACATTTGGATATTCACTGCTAAATTGAAGTTTTAATTTTTCTGCTGCATCCTGATTGAGATCAAATAGGTGGATGGTTCGGGTCTGAGGGTATTGTTCAAGTACTGTTTTAACCTGCATTTGTGCAATAGGACCACACCCAATCACTGAAACATCAGTAAAATCTTTTTTTGCAAGATATTTTATAGATACCCCTGTAATGGCGGCAGTTCGCATGGCACTAATCAAGCTACCTTCCATGACGGCAACAGGGTAGTTGGTGTCGGCATCATTTAAAATAATCAGTGCGCTGGCTCTAGGGAGATTAAACTTTTTAGGGTTGTGTTGACGCGAACCAATCCACTTTATTCCTGCAATAGGATCATGACCAGACAGATAACACGGCATGGCAATGATGCGATCTGCAATATGATTTGCATTTTCCCAACGTAAATAGGGTTTTAAAGGTTGTACAAATTGCTTGTTCGCATGCAGTTTTAAACCCTCAGAGATTGCCTCAATAAACGCGTTACTGTGATTTGCACCAAGGTTTAATAGATCCGATTGGCTGAGATAGCGGATTGAAGCCAGATGACTCATATTCATGTCCTGTGATTGAATTAAAAAATATTTTGTAAGGTGAGGTTTTTGTGCAGTTTGCCTGGTTGTGGCTGATATCTTTCCTTCACCATCTCAAACCATTTATCGTCATAGACGATATCCAGATAACGGTCTCCTCGGTCAGGCAATAAGGTCAAAATACAAGAGCCAGCAGGAATATCTGGGATTAATTTTTTGATAGCCGAGATAGAAGAACCACTTGAACCACCTGCAAAAATTCCCTCATGTTGCAGGAGTTCCCGGCATCCGACTGCAGATTCATAATCATTAACATAAATGACTTTATCGATTTCATGTGGAGAGAGTAGTGGAGGGACAGTACTTGCCCCAATTCCTGGGATTTCCCTGGGACCTGATTTTCCCCCAAAGAGTACTGAGCCTACGATATCGACAGCAACGACTTTTAGATTTGGAAATTTTTCCTTTAAGCGTCGTGAGACACCCATAATCGTTCCAGATGTACTGGCACCAACCACCAGATAATCAATTTTTCTATCAACTTGACTAATAATTTCTTCGGCTTCACCAAAATAATGACTTTTCCAGTTGTCAGGGTTGGCATATTGATTAATCCAGACAGCATTGGGGAGTGTGTTACACAGATGCTTGACAGTTTTTATACGGGTTTCTAGATAGCCCCCGTTTTGATCTTTTTCAGATACCATTTCCACGTGGGTATTGTGGAGTTTGAGCATATGCAAATTTGCTGAAGCGATTTTAGGATCAACAACAGCCGTAAATTTTAATCCATAGATTTTGCATGCAATCGCCAGAGCAATCGCAAGATTTCCTGATGAGCTTTCAACAATATGACTATCAGGTTTGATCAAGCCTGATTTTAGTCCTTCTTTGAGCATGTAGAGTGCAGGTCGATCCTTGATACTGCCGCCAGGGTTGAGCATTTCCATTTTTGCAATGACTGAAATTGATTCTTGTGGAAATAACCTTGATAGTTTTATTAATGGTGTATGTCCTATACATTCCAGTATGTTTTCATAGATCATGGAAGACCCCTATTTTTTATGTGTATAAAATAATAATGATAATTATTTTCATTTATATTAATTTTTATTCTCTGAATGTAAGTAAACATTATCAGTACAAGAGTTTTGTAATCTGCCGATAAACAGTGAACTGTAATATTTTGCACGACATGATGATAAAAACATCATGCAATATAAGAGCAGGCTATTGTTTTTTAATAAATAATATGGGTTTTTATTACGAGGGTAAAATGCGGCTGTCACAGCTTAATTAATGTTTAATGATCGCTATGACGAGTAGCTATGGAGTGGGAAAACCTGGAATTATGGTCAGATAAGGCACAGTCGCAATGCTCTGATTATGATTGATGATGTTGCACATCCGTTAAATAGCACTAGCCCAGACTATATTGTTGGTAATTTCGGCCGAAGGTCGTACTTTTGCTCTTAGCTATACTATATATAGTAACTTACTAAAGTGTGATCCTGAAAATTGATTGCATACTGACATATTAAAATTATGTACATGATGATTTTAATCTCATGATATTGAGATATATAAACTATAAATATATA
>NZ_OOGT01000335.1 GCF_900323515.1 Acinetobacter stercoris
GACTTTAGCCATATAGACTAAAGTCTTTTAGAAAATTTATGATTTGGAAATTTTTTGTATATAAAATTTGATTCCAACTATTTATTAGATAAAATTAACCAACTTAACAAGCTAAATCGTTCGATATGTCCAATTACACTAAGATCAACTGGTTTATTCTTATAGACTTTCTTTGACCAATATTCAGCCTGTGGTGGTTCTATTTTGAGGGTTGGATAGACTGATTCCACCATATGTATTTTGAGTGGTTTTATGACAAGCCTTGATATAGATACTGGTTTTATATTGTGAACCGAGACTCAATAAGTGGGATATAAATGTTTATGATTAAAATTAAACATGTGTGATTCAGGATTCAAAATCTTTGCATAAAGGGTACTTATAAAAAAACCTCCCGAAGGAGGTTAAATTGTTATTTCAAATATGCCTGAACCCAAAATAAATATTCAGATTTTATGATAAATCGAGTTCAACAAGTAAAACCTGATACTCTTTAAATTCAGGGCGATTTAATGTGAGGCTGTTGTTAGATATATTCCCTGATTCACTTGGAGTGGCTGTTACATTTAAATTCTCATCATCAAGTGAAGTGGTTATACCGCCATCATTTGATAACCAACTGTAATTCGCCGTATATTTTGTCAGACCTAAAGAAGATGGAATGGATAAATTAATGATTAACCCATTGTTATCTTTATAATCTAGCTTTTGTAATTCTAGTGCACCTTTGGGGAAATTTGCTCCGCCTGGTCCAACAGGATTTATTTTACTTGGATAAGGGTTATTATCAAATATATGATAATATCTTGTTCCATCTGATGGAAACTCACTTTTTAATGCATCAGTCAAAGTTACTGATGTATCTATTGAATATTGATTAAATTTATATTTATCTGAACTCACATAATCTCTATCTATCATATAGTTAGAGATAAGTATCTTAATCTTTCTAGATCCAGTTTTGCCAACAACTTTATCCGTTCCAGCTAGGCAAACCAAACCTAACGTATCCTGATTATAATCATAAACAGGATTGGTACTACCAGAACCAACCGTAGACACTTGTAGTCTATATGGAGTTTCCCTCATTTGTTCAAAAGCAATGAAGGCTTTTGCAGCATATGTATATTTATGCTCTTTATTAAAAAGTCCTAGATGTAGCCCATCAGCACGGTAGAAATAACTTTTATCAATTGCAGCATCTTGCATCATTATTAAAGCACTACAGATAAATGAAGCTGTCTGCATTGTTTGTACTGCTGAAACCCTTCCCACATCAACCAGAGGTGTTATATTCCATTCAGTCAGAAACGATTTCGTATTATTAAATCCTTTACTATCGAGAAGCTTTCGAATATCTCGCCCAATTATATAATAATCAAAAGGATCAGAAGAACCATCGCAATAATGATGCCATGAGTAAAAATCTAGAGGTACATTATTCTTCTTACAATAATCAAGGAGCCCATCGACATAATCTTTATTATCAGCAACAGGATTTGCTACCCCACATGTCCCTACCTGAATATTAGTATCAACTTGCTTTATTTTTTTTGCCGCTGCCGCATACAATTTATAAAAATCTTGTGGTTTTCCTGAATAAAAATCATGTACATCTGGCTCATTGTAGATTTCAAAATAAGTAACTGGCTTTCTCAATTGATAATTTTTTGAATGATCTTGATATTTATTGGTATATGTTGCAATGAATGATGCTTCTTTTGCAAACATATCTGGATCTGGTGGAGTATTTGAAGCACCTAAACTTCGCCCTAATCTATACAGGATCTGAGTATTTTTAGTTCCAAGATTGTCATAATGATAATTAATAAAGCATGAAGTTCCTTCCGTTGGAACGCCCGTACCTGAGTCATCATATGCTGTTGAACGTGTTGGATAATTAGTAAATAAAACACGAGAATTAGCTATCGAAGACATTAAACTCTTTGCTTTATCAAGATTATTACTTGGTACAGAATAAACTGGTTGAGATAAATTACTTTTATCTATATGTGTATCAAAATCAGAAAGCCCAAACCAGTCATGAGTTCTTATATCTTGAATTCCTAAGGCTTTATATTGATCCCACAATGTTGGATAGCCTGGAAATAACGGANATGCAGAGCCATTTGCACCATTAAGCATTTTTATACGATTACTATTTGAATTTTCAGTCAATTGGATATTAATTGTTCTTGCAGAATTAGCCATTTTACTTCTCCTTTATGATAATAG
>NZ_OOGT01000199.1 GCF_900323515.1 Acinetobacter stercoris
AAATATAACAAGATAGTTCACTACTCTAACTCACATTTAAAAGTGCTTTTATGATATAATTTTCAGCTGTATTTTTTTAGATTTTAGCTCAAGTTTTTGCGCTAAATTTGCAAGATTGATTATTAAAATAAGCAGTCCATTCTGCTTGTAATGAGGAGTATGCATGAGCGTATCGGAAACCAGGCCGATTGCCATTGAGGATGAACTCAAGCATTCGTACTTAGACTATGCCATGAGCGTTATCGTTTCGCGTGCATTGCCTGATGTGCGTGATGGTCTAAAGCCTGTTCATCGTCGTGTGCTATTTGCTATGCACGAATTGGGCAACGATTATAACAAAGCCTACAAAAAATCTGCCCGTGTTGTCGGGGATGTGATCGGTAAATATCACCCTCATGGTGATTCTGCGGTTTATGAAACCATCGTTCGTATGGCGCAAGATTTTAGTCTTCGTTATCAATTGGTTGATGGTCAGGGTAACTTCGGTTCAGTTGATGGTGACAGCGCAGCAGCAATGCGTTATACCGAAGTCCGTATGCAAAAGTTAACCCATGAAATTTTGGCTGATCTGGAAAAAGATACAGTCGATTGGGAAGATAACTATGATGGCTCTGAGCGTATTCCTCAGGTTATGCCAACGCGTATTCCAAACTTACTGATTAATGGTGCAGCAGGTATTGCAGTTGGTATGGCGACCAATATGGCGCCTCACAACATGACAGAAGTTGTGAATGCCTGTCTGGCTTATGCGGATAATCCGAATATTTCTATTGAAGGTTTGATGGAATATATTTCTGGTCCAGATTTTCCTACAGGCGGTATTATCTATGGTAAATCAGGAATTGTAGATGCTTATCGTACCGGTAAGGGCCGTTTACATATTCGCGGTAAATACCATATCGAAGAAGATCAAAAATCTGGTCGTAGTACAATTGTATTTACTGAGATTCCTTATCAGGTCAATAAGGCCAAAACCATTGAGCGTATTGCTGAACTGGTTAAAGAGAAGAAACTTGAGGGTATTTCAGAGCTTCGTGATGAGTCTGACAAAGAAGGGATGCGTATTGCAATTGATTTGAAGCGTGGCGAAAACGCTGAAGTCATTGTTAATAATCTGTTCTTGAATACTCAGCTTGAAAATTCATTCAGTATCAACATGGTCTGCCTGGATAATGGCCAGCCTAAATTGATGAATCTGAAAGATATCATTGCAGCATTTATTCGTCACCGTCAAGAAGTGGTGACACGCCGTACCATGTTTGAATTGCGTAAAGCACGTGAACGTGGACATATCTTGGAAGGCCTGACAGTTGCATTGGCAAATATCGATGAGATCATTGAGACCATTAAAACATCTGCAAACCCGGCTGAAGCTCGCGAGCGGTTACAAGCAGGTGAATGGGCTGCTGGTGGCGTTATTGCCTTGCTTGAAAAAGCCGGTTCTGTTTCAGTCCGTCCTGATGAAATTGAGGGTGAAGATCCTAATCGCCCATTTGGTTTAAATGGTCAAATTTATCGCTTATCTCCTGCACAAGTGGGTGCAATTCTAGAGCTACGTTTACATCGTTTAACGGGTCTGGAACAGGATAAGCTGCAAGCTGAATATACTGAAATTTTAGGTCAAATTGCTGAACTTACAGCTATTTTAAATGACTTCAATTTGTTGATGGGTGTAATCAAAGAAGAGTTGGCATTGATTCTGCAACAATATGGCGATGCTCGTCGTACTGAAATTGTTGAGTCACGTGTTGATTTCTGTCGTGAGGATCTGATTCCTGAAGAGCAAGTTGTATTGACTGTTTCCAAAACTGGTTATGCGAAAACACAACCACTTTCTGATTATGCTGCTCAGCGTCGTGGTGGTCGTGGTAAATCCGCAACTTCGATGAAAGAAGATGATTATATTCAACATCTCATAGTGACATCGAACCATGCAACAGTGCTTTGCTTTACCAATGTCGGTAAAGTTTATCGTCTGAAAGTATTTGAAGTACCTCAGGCATCACGTGGTTCGAAAGGTCGCCCTATGGTGAACTTGTTACCATTGGATGC
This sequence comes from Acinetobacter stercoris, assembly GCF_900323515.1. Lineage (GTDB taxonomy): Bacteria > Pseudomonadota > Gammaproteobacteria > Pseudomonadales > Moraxellaceae > Acinetobacter > Acinetobacter stercoris. The sequence continues at coordinate 2,053 of NZ_OOGT01000199.1, forward strand.
GACAGAAACGATCACTGCAATTTTACCAGTGATTGATGCACCGAAGAAATTTGCAGAACGTTTAGCTGACTTTAAAGCATTTGTTAAAACCAATAAAGCGAAGCTTCAAGAAAATGAAGTGATCAATTCACATTATAGTGCTCTAGAAGCGGCATTTGCTGAAGTTGCAGATGATGCAGATGAATTATCTGATTCATTACGCAAGCAGTTGAAAGAGCTTGGCTTGGAGCTATCTGCAACTGATTTACAAGATGATGTGATAGCTGAGTTTGCTGAACAGGCTGAAAATGTACGTAAGAACTTTTATGTCTTTATGGCAACAGCCTCTGGTACGGTAAAACGTGTTGAGCTTGAGCAATTTAGTAATGTACGTGCAAATGGTTTACGTGCAATTGAGCTAAAAGAAGAAGATACTTTAATCGGGGTCGCAATCACGGATGGCGAGCAACAAATCATGTTGTTCTCCAATGAAGGTAAAGCAATTCGTTTCTCTGAAACTGATGCTCGCGCAATGGGACGTTCTGCTAAAGGTGTACGTGGTATGCGTGTAACTTTAGCTGCTGCTCAAGATGAAGAAACAGATGTTGATAATGATACTGATGATGACGATTCTTCAGATTCGAACATCGTGAGTCGTATCGTTTCTCTAGTCGTTGTACCAGAAACAGGTGAAGTGCTTTGTGCATGTGCTAATGGTTATGGTAAACGTACACCAGTTGGGGACTTCCCAACTAAAAAACGTGGTGGTAAGGGCGTAATTGCGATTAAAACGACCGAGCGTAATGGTGAGTTGATTGGTGCTGTTTCAATCGATGAGACTAAGGAATTAATGCTCATTTCAGATGGAGGTACGCTAGTTCGTACACGCGCTTCTGAAGTTGCAACAACTGGTCGTAATGCACAAGGTGTACGTTTGATCCGCCTTGGTGAAAATGAAACACTGGTTGGTGTTGAAGCAATTGATGCTGTCGAAGAAGATGAAGAGCTCGTTGCATCAGCAGTTAATTCGGAAGAAATCATTGAAGATGAAACCATCGTGGATGAAACGGAAAATGAATCTGATTTGAGAGAATCTGACGAAGAGTAATCCAGATTGGAATTGAAAAGGGCGCTTAGGCGCTCTTTTTATTTGACTAAACCTGTTTCAGAAATATAAATAACATCATAAACAGGAGTAAAGAGTGTATGTTTACATACAGGTAAAGATAGTTGTGAAATTACACAAAATAAGCTGAATTAACTGGCTACACAAATACCTGATACATCTGATTATATTACGGAAACAGGTATTCTTGGCCAGAAATAATAAAAACTGGATTGAAAAGAAAGCACGATGTTTTCTTTTCATTAAAATATCGAAAAGTCTAAAGAGATTATAAGGTTTTCTTTTGTTCTCTACGCTAGTAAGGTAAATTGAACACACTATGTTGAAAGATGTGATGCAATGAAAAAAATTTTAACGGTTTTAATTTGTGGGTTTCTTTTAGGTGCATGTGGAAACAGTGCACAAAAACAGGCAGAAGAATCTCAAAAAGCAGAGAAATTATTACAACAACAAGAAAATGCAGCTCAAATGACCTATAACGCACTACAGAGTAACAACTTGGATCAGATTAAAAAATATACGACAGCTCATTGTTATGAGCTTATTCATGCCAAACCAGATGTTTTAAAACAGATGCAAGAACTTATTCCTAAACAGGATTTTAAAGAAAAGATATTGATTGCCAGAACAGCATCAGATACTCAGGATATGAAAAATAAACAGAATCTGGTGTTAGGCTATGAATATAAATATGAAGGTAAATCGATTATTTATTTTGTTGAATTTAATACCAAAGATGATTTTTCAAAGGTTGATGATATAAAAATCCAGGAAAAGCTAAGTTAATCGATGAGATGATGTCTATTGGTTATATTCGATTTGGATATTTTTTATTTAAAAAAAGGAAGCATCAAGCTTCCTTTTTTAGGATATTAATTACAAAGTATTCTGTGCATTAACATCATAATTTTTTTGTTTTTCAGTATCAAACTGACCTTCCCATTTACTGATCACGAGAACAGCCAAAGCATTACCGATCACATTCAAGGCTGTACGAGCCATATCCAAGATACGGTCAATACCTGCAATAAATGCCAGACCTTCAAGTGGGATACCTACGCTACCTAAAGTTGCAAGAAGTACAACGAAAGATACACCTGGAACACCTGCAATACCTTTAGAGGTTATCATTAAGGTAAGTACCAAAATGATTTCTTGAGTCAAACTCAGCTCAATACCATAAAGCTGAGCAATAAAGATTGCTGCAATACTCTGATAAAGAGTAGAACCGTCAAGGTTAAATGAATAACCAATAGGAATCACAAAACTGGTAATTGATTTTGGAGCACCATATGCTTCCATTTTTTCCATGATGCGTGGTAACACAGTTTCAGAGCTTGCTGTAGAGTAAGCCAGAATCAATTCATCTTTGAGAATCTTGATGAGTGTGAAGATATTGAAACCACAAATTTTGGCTACAATTCCAAGCACTACAATGGCAAAGAAGAAGATAGCAGCATAAACCAGTAGAGCAAGTTTGACTAAAGGAATTAGAGAACTAAAACCAAAGCTTGCTACAGTGGCAGCGATCAATCCAAATACACCGAATGGTGCAAACATCATGATCATATGAGTCACTTTAAACATGGTTTCCGAAATTGACTTTAGAACATCAATTAACGGTTGCTTGGTTTCTTTGGCTAAAGAACCTAAACCCAAGCCAAAAATAACGGCAAAGAAGATAATTGGCAACATGTGCCCATCATTCATTGCAGCAAAAATGTTTGGTGGAATAAGAGAAAGAATAGTATGAACTAAACTATGGCCACCTGAACCGACTTCTTGAGTGGTATGTTCAAACTGTGAAATGTCAGCTTTAGTTAAACTTGACATATCAATACCAGCACCAGGCTGGAAGACATTCGCTGCAACAATACCCACAATAATGGCAACTGTTGTGATAACTTCGAAGTAAAGAATGGTTTTTACACCAAGTTTACCAACACTCTTACCATCCCCAGAGTTTGCAATGCCCAAAATAAGCATTGATAGAACAAGAGGAATAACAATCATCTTGATTAAGTTAATGAAAATCTTACCCAATGGATTGAGGAAGTTATCCGTTAACATCTCGCGATATTCAGGGGAGTTATGTAGGAAAGAGCCGACAATTACACCCAAAATTAGCGCGATTAAAATCTGCCAAGCAAGGCTAATTTTTTTAGTCCGCATAGTGAACCCTTAATCAAAAATGAAAAAGTTAGGGAAATAGGCTTTTAATAAAAATAGGAACGGGAGAGACCGAACAAAAAATGTGGTCTGGGAGTAGTCCTAAAAATATACGAAAGCAAAAAGGCAGGCTATTTTGCACCTTGTTTAACCAAAGTGCTAATAAAATTATGTAAAAAGTGTGAACTGACTAATGAAAAAAGTTTAAATTTGCCTTGTATGTTGAATATTTGTTCAAAAAATAATATTGAAAGAATTAGAATTACTCATGGGTAAATACGCCATATTAGACTTTAGTCTATGGTTGAAAATAGGGTATACGAAATGCTGAAATTAATTTATTACGTACCAGAATCTCATTTGGAAGTGACAAAACAGGCTATATTCTCAGCTGGCGCTGGTGGAATTGGTAATTATGAGCATTGTGCGTGGCAGGTTTTAGGTACTGGTCAGTTTAAACCGACTAAAAATGCACAGCCATTTATTGGTGAACTAAATGTACTTGAACAGATTCCTGAGTGGCGTGTAGAAACAATTGTAGATGAAGTCTATGCAAAAAAGGTATCAGATGCACTAAAAGCAAGTCATCCTTACGAAGAACCTGCTTTTGAGTTTATCCAAATTATTGAAATTGAATAATCGGTTACTAATCAATAATATCTGGGTGTGCAGTGTTATATTGTGCTTTTTTAGATTCATCAAATTGACCAGAAATTTTACTGATCACTAATGCAGCTAATGAGTTTCCGATCACATTGACTACGGTTCGCGCCATATCCAGAATACGATCAATACCTGCGATAAAAGCTAAACCATCAAGAGGGATACCTACACTACCGAGTGTTGCCAGTAATACAACGAAAGAAACCCCAGGAACACCTGCAATTCCTTTAGAGGTAATCATGAGTGTTAAAATCAGAATCAGCTGCTGTGTGATACTGAGTTCAATACCATAAAGTTGTGCTAAAAAAATAGCTGCAATACTTTGATATAAGGTTGATCCATCCAGGTTAAATGAATAACCGATTGGAATTACAAAACTTGTGATTGATTTTGGAGCCCCATAAGCTTCCATTTTTTGCATGATTCTTGGCAATACTGCTTCTGAGCTTGCAGTAGAATAGGCAAGAATCAATTCATTTTTAAGAATCTTAATCAGCTTAAATATGTTAAAACCAAAGTAACGGGCGATTAAACCCAGCACTACAATAATAAAGAAAAAGATCGCAGCATAAACCAGTAATGCCAACTTGGCTAAAGGAATAAGTGAACTAAAACCAAAAGTTGCAACCGTTGCACCCATGAGTCCAAAAACGCCAAATGGTGCAAAACGCATAATCATATTGGTGACTTTAAACATGGTTTGCGAGATTGATGTAAGCACATCAATGAGTGGTTGCTTTGTTTCGTTTGTTAATTGGCTCAGTCCTAGCCCAAAAATCACAGAGAAGAAGATAATGGGTAACATATCTCCTTTGGTTAAAGACTGAAAAATATTGGATGGAATAATGGACAAAACTGTATTGACCAATGTATGCGAAGCAGCACCAACCTCTTGAGTTGTTTGTTTATATTGAGAAATATCGGTTTGATGCAAACTTGCCATATCAATTCCTGAACCAGGATGGAAAATATTTGCAGCAAGTAGCCCAACGACGATCGCAATTGTGGTGACAATCTCAAAATAAATAATGGTTGTCAGTCCAATTTTACCGAGATTTTTACTATTTCCTGTATTACATACTCCTAGAATGAGCATGGATACAACCAATGGGATAACAATAACCTTAATCAGACTAATAAAAATCTTGCCTAGTGGTGTAAGGAAATTATCAATGATAGAAGTGCGATATTCTGGAAAGTGATTTAAAATCGCACCAACCAATATCCCAAGAAAAAGCGCAAGTAAAATTTGCCATGCTAGGCTTAGTTTTATTTTTTTCATGAATATCCAAAAAGTGAATTGAATATTGCATTTTAGGAACTGCTGAATTATCAGTTTGTATGAAATATGGTTTTTTTATAAACAGAGTTTTGCTAATTATTTGAGGCTTGTATCAAATCACTATAAATGTG
>NZ_OOGT01000236.1 GCF_900323515.1 Acinetobacter stercoris
TATTAAAACAGCAGAAGCATCAAGTTGATATTGATCAAAGTCATTTGCAATAAAGAAATGACCCCGATAAAACTCAGCAATTTCATCATGAATCGTTTGTATTCCTTGCTTATCATGATAGCGAGGGCTTAAGTGGGTTGCGATCAGGTTGGGTAAGCTTGTAGATTCGGCAAACTCAGCCAACATTTTTGCTGAACAATGCATAGGGCTTTTACCCACTTTATCTAACACTGCTTGAGTGTATGTTGTTTCATGAATCAGTACATTTGCAGTTTTACATGCGTCACTCAAAAGCTCTGGCATATCATTATCACCTGCAATAATTGCCTGAACTTGCTGAATTGAGGTTTGCACATAATCCTGGCTTAAAAATATTTGTTTATTCCATTCAATATCATTTCCTTGTTGCAAAGTCCCCCATGCTTTACCTTTAGGTAAACCTTGCTCTTTTAATGTTTCAATATCTAATTTCTTTTGAACATGTTGTGCTGTAATGATAAAAGCGTAGCTTGGAACACGGTGATGCAGGCTAACGCACTGTATGGATAAATATTCATCTATATGAAAAGCTTGATTTAAGATATCTTTGACATCAATAAACTGAATCGGATAAGGAAGATAAAGCTCAGTCAGTTTTGCTGTCACCTCTAACCAGGTTTGAATTTCCTTTGGTGCAATGATGATCAGATTTTCTTTACGGCTATTCATGCCTGCACTTGCAAGTAAGCCCATCAAACCATAACAATGATCACCATGTACATGTGTAATGCATATCACTTTTAGATGTTGTAATGATAATTTAGCCTGTAGGATTTGATGTTGGGTTCCTTCACCGGCATCGATCAACATCCAGTCTCTATTCTTGGTATTTTTTATTGCAAGCCCTGAAACATTTCGGCTCAAAGATGGCACACCAGATGAAGTGCCTAGAAAAGTAAACAAAAGCATATTTTTTTGCTATTGATAAACGTTTCCACGATTTTAGAGTTTCTGTACTCAAACGTCTAGCAGCTAATTTTGATCAATAACTTTCCTTGGTATGGGGAGTTCAGATAGAATTTATATGAATATATAAAATTTTATAGAAAATATGCAAAAATCTAAAAAAACAGTTGTGATTGGTTTTGTAGGTTCGACCCTAGATCAGGGACGTAAACCAGATCGTTGGCAACGCTGGCGTCCAAGTATGAGTTTGCTCATGCATGATGATCTGATTATAGATGAAATGTTGCTTTTACATGATAAACGCAATACCAATTTATTTAATGGTTTAAAAGAAGATGCTTTTGAAATTTCACCAGATACCCAGCTAACAGGGGTAAAAGTGAATATCCGTGATCCATGGGATTTTTCGGATATGTACGGTGCTTTATATGATTTTGTCAAAAGCTATGATTTTGATACTGAGCATCATGATTATTTGCTGCATATCACTACAGGCACACATGTAGCACAGATTTGCTGGTATTTACTTGTAGATGCTAAATACCTACCTGCAAAGCTGATTCAAAGTTCACCTACAGGTAAACAACAGCCCGAAGGTGAATACAGGATTATTGATCTGGATTTGTCTCGCTATGCAGCCTTAACACAGCGATTTGAACAAGAAAAAAATGAACATTGGCAAAAACTTAAAGCCAATATTGCGACTCAAAATAAAGGGTTTAATCAGCTGATTCAAGAGGTTGAAATAGTTGCGACACGTTCTGATGCACCTATATTGATTATGGGGGCAACAGGTGTTGGGAAGTCGCATCTGGCGAAGCAGATCTATGCTCTAAAAAAAGAAAAGTTTCATTTAACTGGTCGTTTTGTGGATGTGAACTGCGCGACTCTGTTAGGTGATAGTGCGATGTCTACTTTATTTGGCCATAATAAAGGTGCATTTACTGGTGCTGTTTCAGCACGTACGGGGCTTTTGAAAAGTGCAGATGCAGGGATTTTATTTTTGGATGAAATAGGTGAGTTAGGGCTCGATGAACAGGCAATGCTCTTGAAGGCTCTGGAAGATAAATCATTTTTCCCTGTAGGTGCAGACCATGAAGTTAATGCTGATTTTCAGTTGATTGCTGGAACAAACAAAGATTTGCGGGAAGAGGTATGTGCTGGTCGTTTTAGGGAAGATTTATGGGCGAGATTAAATACATGGACTTTCTTTTTACCAAGTTTGAAAGACCGTATTGAAGATATTGCACCAAATGTGGAATTTGAATTACAGCGATTTTCCAATACACATCAAAGACAGCTACGTTTTCATAGTGATGCTTTGGTAAATTATCTTAATTTTGCAAAATCAAAAGATGCGACATGGCAGGGTAACTTTCGTGATCTCGCTGCCAGTGTTACACGAATGGCGACTTTGACAGAAGGCTCTTATATTGGTTTAAAGGAAGTAAATGCTGAAATTCAACGTTTACAAAAGATCTGGAATGTGGGGAATCAGGCAAAAGAGTTTCCTATTTTGAATGAAATATTAAGTGAAGATCAACTTGATAAAATAGATGAATTTGATCGTATTCAGTTGAATGGGGTCATTGAAATCTGCCGGCAATCAAAATCAATGGCGGATGCTGGACGTAAACTTTTTGCTGTATCCAGAACGGAACGTCAAAGTAGCAATGATAGTGACAGGGTTAAAAAATATTTGGCTAAATTTGGGCTAAATTGGAATGATCTTCATCCTTGAAAATCATGAATAATGTGTAAAATGACTATTCAACCAGTAAGAATCGTGAGATTGCGATACGAAGTTGTTTTAAATACCCAGTAAAGAAATGATTTGCACCAGGTAGAACCGTAATGATATGTCGTTGTGGTTTTGCCCAGGCAATGACGTCAGATAAAAGGGTTGTTGGATCTGCTTCACCATGCACAAATAAAATATCGCCCTTAATTGCAGGTGTTTCATAATGGCGAATACCATCAACTGTTGCTGTTGGTAAGCCACATAGAATCAATTGTTTTGGTTTGAGTTCATCCGGGAGTGCATGATAACTTTTAGCCATAACATGGGCACCAAAGCTAAAGCCACCCGCATAAAATAATAAACCTTTATGTAGTTCCCGAACGTATTTAATGACTTCCAAGGTATCTTCAGTTTCACCAAAGCCTTCATCATGTATGCCTGCGCTTTCTCCAGAACCACGAAAGCTAGGGCGATAGACGATTAACCCTTGTTCTACGAATATTTGAGCGAGTAAAGCTGGAACTTTATGTTGGGGAGTACCACCTTGGAGAGGGTGAGGGTGGCAAACAACAGCAAAACCTTTGACTTCGCCCTGTGGATAGTCGACAAAAACTTCAATTTTGCCCACAGGACCTTGAATGAACATTTGTTCGGACATAATTTAAACGAATACTGGCGGGGATAGCATAGTTTACCGATAATGCTCAACAAAAACATGAATTGGCATTAAAATAAGTCTACTGATATAGTCTGATTAATTATTTTTTGACCAGGTGGCACATGTTAGCCTTAATTTCCCCCGCTAAGACTCTCGATTATGAATCTACATTACCAACTGAATTTCACACTTTACCAAGATTGCTAGATCAATCACAACTGCTTATAGACGTAAGTCGTAAGTTATCTGCTTCACAAATCGCCAATCTGATGAGTGTGAGTGAAAAAATCGCCAATCTGAATGTAGAGCGTTTTCGAGACTGGAATGCAGATTTTAATTTTTCAAATGCCCGCCAAGCACTTTTTGCATTCAAAGGTGATGTATATACAGGTCTTGATGCTTATCATTTGAGCGATCAGGATTTTAAATTTGCTCAACAGCATTTACGTATGCTGTCTGGTTTATATGGATTGCTACGTCCGATGGATTTGATGATGCCATATCGTCTGGAAATGGGCACAAAACTAGAGAATCCTCGAGGTCATAATCTTTATGAGTTTTGGGGCGATATTATTAGTGATTTGATCAATGAGGATCTGGAACAGGCTGGCTCAAAGATACTGGTCAATATTGCTTCTGATGAATATTATAAGTCTGTTAAGGAAAGCAGGATCAAGGCTGATATTATCAAGCCAGTGTTTCTGGATCAAAAAAATGGTAAATATAAAGTCATTAGCTTTTATGCTAAAAAAGCGAGGGGATTAATGGCGCGCTTTATCATTCAAAATCAGCTTTCTAAAATTGATGATTTAAAAGCATTTAATCTGGAAGGATATTATTTTGATCAAGCGAGCTCACTTGCCGGAGAGTTGGTTTTCAAGCGAGATGAACAAACAGTTTAATCAACAATAGCTTAGGTGTTTCCAATGCATGATGATCTGTATAAATTTAAAATGTATTGGGAACATTTTGCGCGACAATATTTAGATCAAATTCAAAGTCGGCAAATATTGAATATACTGCTTGAAGCCCATACCGAATCGCAGCGTTCATATCATACTTGTCAGCATATTGTAGAGTGTTTAGAGCTTTTTACCCAGATTAAAAATCATATTGATGATGTGGTTTCATTGGAACTTGCTATCTGGTTTCATGATGTAATTTACAATCCACAAGCACATGATAATGAAGAACAAAGTGCTGATTTAATGAAGTTGTTATGTCGGAATGCTTTTGGAAAGGATGTAATTGAAAAAAAAGTCTATGGCTGGATTATTGCAACTAAACAACATGCACTTTCACAAGAAAAAGACCTTAATTATTTACTTGATATTGATCTTGCAATTCTAGGTGCTTCACCGAAGAGATTTGCTGAATATGAAGCACAGATTCGTCAGGAATATATCCGGGTTGATCGTGAGATTTATCAAGTGAAAAGGCGAGATGCATTAAAGTCGTTTTATCAAATGCAGCCTTTATACCAGACTGCATTCTTTAATGATAAATTTGAGCAACACGCGAAAAGAAATTTACAGAACGTAATTGAAATTAGATAACTTATAAATCCGAATATATCTGGTTGTAAGGGTTATTTTTCACCTAAATACAAATCATTTAATTTGATTGTTCTTAAAAATGATGCTTCTGGCATGTTTTTATAAGGTGTTTTTTTTAATTGCTTTTGAATAATAGATAATATGATAGGATCCCATTGAGTATCCTTTTTTATATCACTAGCCCATTGATATTCAGGCCAATTTTTTTGTTTGGAGATGGTGGATGAGGAGTGTTTTAGATCTTCTAAAAATTTACTGACAAAATTTATGCCTCTCCATTGGTTATCTTTAAAAACATCAGAACCATTGATATATTTACGCTGCATAATATCGGGAGAGAAAATAAGACGATCATCTTGATTTAGGATAAATAACCTATGCCAAAGTTGGTTGTAAGGGTTTCTTAAAATTTGTGAATCAAGCTTAACCTTGTTTTGAGGTAAGGCAATTGTTTGTTTAGGGTCTTCTGGATCTTTTTTCAAGGCTCTCTCAGACCAGTTTGCTAGACTTTCTAGATACCAACTATTTTTAAACTGAGCATAACCATACTCATAGAGATGAAATAACTCGTGTGTGACTGTTGTCCAGTAGTTGCCTGGGAAATTATTCAAATTATTTGAGATAAAAATAATCAGTGAGCAGGGCATAGACTGTGTTTTGGAGAGATAGCTATACTGGGACGAGCTTTCAAAAGCGAGTCCATTACCATTTAATTTTTTAATAAAAATACTAA
>NZ_OOGT01000200.1 GCF_900323515.1 Acinetobacter stercoris
TAATTATTTAATTTTTATTTAAAAATATAAGTATTGTGAATCGTATATGGATAATGCAAGTAAAAAAGTATGCCAATTGAGCCTGATACTTTTCTTATCCAGTATTTCTCTAGTTTCTGCACATAGTTTTGCAGAAGCGCATGGAATGAAAAAATTGAATGATTCTGAGCTTGCAGAAGTACAAGGGCAAGCCTTGATGAGTTTGAGTTATCTAGCACCAACGGATAGTGCCAATAAGATGCAGGGGCAGGGTATCGGTTTTTATAAACTTGGTATGGAAGCGGAACTTGAACTGAATGCCAATATCAAAAAGCTACAATTGGGCTGTGGTGGTGTCAATGGTGCCAATGGCTGTGATATTGATATTGATAGTTTGAGTTTGTCCGGAGCGCCAACGAGCTACGATGTAAATGGAAATCCAGTTTTTTCTAATTCAAGAGCATCAACCAGCGCACTGATTAAAAATCCATTCATTCAGTTTGCAATAAAAAATCCTAATTCAGCTTCTACGAGAACTGTTCAAGGTATTCAGTTAAGTGCCGAGGCTATAAATGGTTTTTTGACAGCTGGAGTTGACAATTTAGGAAACCCTAAAGATGGTATTCGCTCATTAAGCGGTTATATGAAGATTGCACCAACAACTGGTGTTGCGAAAACATCAGCAACAGTATTTGGAAAGGATTCATCACAAATATTATCTGGGAATTTGATAATTAATACTATCTGGAATAATAACCGTTCATTTGTAAGTCAACCTGATCAAAGTCAAGGGCTAACAATTCCTTCAATGAATGTACCATTCAATGTGCCTCAAATCACTGTTAATGGGGTAAGACAATCTCAAGCCGTAGTAGATAATATAGTTGCGACTGTTCCTTCCATTCAGTTGAATAGGGATAGTGGCAGTATACAGGTTAAGTTGAACAGCCCAGTGCTGTGGGTACAGGGGGCTAAATTTTATATGGACTCAGGATCATCCATAGATAATCTGAAGATGAATATTACTTTTGAGCAAGATTTAAATATGATTCATAATATTCCTTTACAAGGCACAGCTGGCTATTTATCTCTACAAGCACAGGATATTATTTGGCCAGGTGCAAATTCTGATGATATTGCAAAAAAAGGATGGTGGCTTTCATTTAAAGACCCGATTAATATTGGAAAATTAAATCCATCAAATGAAGTTGATATTTCAGATGTTCTGCCTCAAGTTGCTACAAAGGTATCACAAGTATTGACAAATAATCCAATTTATATTGGTCTTGGCTCTTCTGTTGGAGCGGCTTTTGGATTGCCAATTTATAAGAATGTTGGTTCTATAGATTTAAGTGGCTCAGGTGCAGCGAATTTAACTTTAAAAAATCAGATATTACAAAATCAACAAGTAAAGAGTAATTGTCATGGTAGTCTGAATTTTTGTTAAAATGCTTCATTTGAATTAAACCCTATAAAGCTATTTACACTTTATAGGGCATTTTATATCACTTATTTATGAAAGAGACGGGCTTTATCACGTTGCCAGTCACGATCTTTTTCAGTTGCCCGTTTATCGTGTAGCTGTTTACCTTTCACCAATGCGATTTCAAGTTTGACCAGATGACCTTTCCAGTAACAGGCAAGTGGTACACATGAATAACCTTTCTGGTTGACAGCCCCCATTAACTTTTCAATTTCACGTCTTGAAAGTAATAGCTTTCGGGTACGTGTTGCTTCGGGTACAACATGTGTAGATGCAGAAAGTAAAGGCTGGATTTGAGCACCGAATAAAAAAGCTTCATTATTTTTAAAAAGAATATAGCTCTCGGTAATAGTCATCCGACCTGCACGTAAAGACTTTACTTCCCAACCTTGTAATGAAAGACCAGCTTCGAATTTTTCTTCAATAAAATAATCGTGGCGCGCACGTTTATTTTGCGCAATAGTGCCACCATTATTTTTTTTAACGACAATATTTTTCGACATAATACGAATATTCCAAGATTGACCCTATTTTGCCCCAAACTTAGCCTTAGGTGAAGTATTTTCATATTTATCATTTTAAAAGATGATGCTTCTTCGCGTAAAAACAACTTTTTTGTTAAACTATAAACCTACAAAACAAACTAGAGTATAAATGGATGTCTAAAACTCGTGTCATCTATCCTGGAACTTTTGACCCTATTACGAATGGACATGTGGATTTGGTAGCAAGGGCGGCGAAAATGTTTGATGAGGTTGTCGTTGCAATCGCAATTGGACATCATAAAAATCCAGTATTTAGTTTAGATGAGCGTGTAGAGCTCGCTAAAGCATCATTGAGTCATTTACCGAATGTTGAATTTGTAGGATTTGATGGATTGCTTGTCAATTTTTTCCATGAACAAAATGCGACGGCTGTACTCCGAGGCTTAAGAGCTGTTTCTGATTTTGAGTATGAATTTCAACTTGCTAATATGAACCGTCAGCTAGATTCAAAATTTGAAGCTGTCTTTTTAACACCATCTGAGCAATATTCATTTATTTCATCGACTCTAGTCCGTGAAATTGCGCGTTTGAAAGGTGATGTCCACAAGTTTGTGCCACAAGCAGTGGTTGAGGCCTTTGAGCGAAAACATCAACAAGGTTGGTAGAGTGTCTTTATATATTACTGATGAATGTATCAATTGTGATGTCTGTGAACCTGTATGCCCCAATGAAGCTATTTTCATGGGAGAGGTGATCTATGAGATCAACCCGGATTTATGTACAGAGTGTGTTGGACATCATGAAGAACCGCAATGTCAGCTTTTTTGTCCGGTTGATTGTATTCCACATGATCCAAATCATGTGGAAGCCCATGAGGATTTGATGGAAAAATATAAAAAACTGATTGCTCAAAAAAGCGCAAGCAATTAGTTTCAAAATTTGATACTATTCGCCACGAAGTGGGCCAGACGATCGCTGCTGTGTAGATCTCCGTGATTGAAACAGGGGAGGAAAGTCCGGGCTTCAAAGGGCGAGGTGCCAGGTAACGCCTGGGCGGTGTGAACCGACGGAAAGTGCAGCAGAGAGTAGACCGCCTTCATTATCGTTTTTCTTCGGAAAAATGGAAGGTAAGGGTGAAAGGGTGCGGTAAGAGCGCACCGCATGACTGGTAACAGTTCATGGCATGGTAAACCCCACCTGAAGCAAGACCAAATAGGAATCCTGAGGTACGGCCCGTACTGGATTCGGGTAGGTTGCTGGAGCGTATGAGTGATCATACGCCTAGAGGAATGATCGTTCTCGACAGAACCCGGCTTATCGGCTCACTTCAAATGAATTTTCTTATATTTAGTGCTTGACGAAATGTCATATAAAGCAGATAATGCGCGCACAGTTTTTTTGGCTATGTAGCTCAGTTGGTTAGAGCACAGCACTCATAATGCTGGGGTCACAGGTTCAAGTCCAGTCATAGCCACCATTTTTATAGACCACGTTCCTAAACGTGGTCTTTTTTTATGTGAAATTTATTGTTTGGTCACAAATGACATCTTTATTATTTCAACAATTAAAATAAGCTGACTCAGCCTATCTTTTTATAAGTAGTCAAACGAATTGTATTGTCCCAAAATAAAGTAAGTTATTACGGTAATTTTAATAATCATTGAGGGATAAGTCATAAAGTTTCTGATGCAGAGAGATGAAGAAACCAAACTGACCTATTGAGTTGATTTTTAAGGAAACATGTTGAATATTCTTGAAGTCTTTTTTATGTATAGAACCTATTAGTTTTTTTTCAAAATCAGTATTTTTTACCAGATCAGGTTTGTTGACATATACATTGAGTATAATTCTCTGAATATGCTGATTCTGTATTTCTGATTTGGCTCGAACATGAATAACCTCTGCATTATTTTCCAAATCATGGACNAAGGGATATAAGACAGTATCTTCATTTTGCAGGAGTAAAGGTGAAATACGTACGAATACAATATATGAAATAAAGAGTACAAGAAAAAAATAATGATATTTCCAGATTTCTTTTTCATAAGCAGATGCTTTATTTATATCAACGACTACGCTTTTAGCAAGAAGGTCATGTAAACTTTGCTTGCTGTTTCGATTAAAGATAAAAAAGTACAGCAGCGATGATGTAATGACTGAAAATATAATAATCATTACGAGCTTAGCCTGAAAATTTTCAATCCAGTAATATAAGGAAGAGAGGCATAAGGGGGATAGAAACACAAAGGATCTGGCAAATGAACGAAGAATACCTAAATTGTTGTTATGTGTACTGAGTACACGAATTCCGAGCATGCTTTTACCAAATGTTTTTCCATCTGTTAATAAACTATCCATGCAGCCAAAATAGAGTAATATCAGTGCAAAACCGCCAAGTGTGAAACCTTTTGGGTATTGATAATAAAAATCATCTATACAAAAAAAGATGAGACAACTTATAAGGCTTAAAATAATTGCATCTATTAGAAATGCAAAAAATCTGCGACCAAATCCTGCAATATCGTGTGTTAGTAGCATATTGTTGACCTTTACCCCAGATCATTATTCATATGTTCAATATTCGATTGATTTAAACATCCAAAAATTAAAATAAAATTTATTTTTGATACATTCTTTTATTTTTTCACGCGAAGTTCGTAGTGGTTCAAACCTGTTTTATTTTTATATGTCGTAATATAAGTGTGTATAACGACCTATTATCTCTGGACTAACTCGAGTTTATTCTCAGTTTATTTGATGGGGATCAACTTTTATCTTTGGCAAAGTGTTTGGCATTGTTTATAAAACTTGTTATTTGTCTTGACTAAAAATATGATCTTGAAGTTGTGAAATTTTATGCTTAGATAAATGGAGTGTGGCACAGTGCATTGCTATTGCATTTTCTTTAGCAATATCAGGCTCATTTCCTGAACTAATTTTAGATAGTTTTGTTGTACTTTGCTTAATTGAACCAGACGACGTTTTTGTTGCATGCCTAGCATTTGTTGCTGATTAATCCATTTAGCAACATTCATACGAACGCCGTTATAATCCACAAAGGTTGGGCTAATCATTTCTCATGCAGAGCATAGCCATAAAGTCGTCGAAATGAGAAATAGCATTTCATAAGTCAGATACAATTATTTATTTTTTGACTATTTTACACATAAAATCAAAGAAATATGTATTAATTTTGGACATAAAAATATTAATTGTTTAAAGCATGATCATTAGAACGTCTAAGCGCTTGACGATATGCTGATAAGTAACGATAATGCGCACACAGTTTACGGCTATGTAGCTCAGTTGGTTAGAGCACAGCACTCATAATGCTGGGGTCACAGGTTCAAGTCCAGTCATAGCCACCATTTTCATAGACCATGCTCACCGCATGGTCTCTTTTTTTGTCTATAAAATTATTCGTTAAATGTTTAGGCAATAAAAAGCCCAAGTCTAAGCTTGGGCTTTTTATTTTACATAAATAACTAGATACCAGGTTTCCAGCCATTTACGATAGGATAACGACGTTCACGGCTAAACGCTCGTGACGTTATACGCGGACCGATCGCTCCCTGACGGCGTTTATATTCATTGCGGTCTACTAAGCGAATCACTTTTTCAACTATGTCTTTTTCAAAGCCTTTTGCAATGATTTCATCTTGGCTCAGATCTTCTTCAATATAAGCATAAAGAATGGCATCAAGAATGTCGTAAGCTGGAAGTGAATCCTGATCTTTTTGATCTGGACGTAATTCAGCAGAAGGTGGACGAGTGATTACACGTTCAGGAATAACAGCTACTTCACTAATACTATTGCGGTATTTGGCGAGCTCAAAAACAATTGTTTTATATACATCTTTAAGAACAGCAAAGCCGCCGACCATATCTCCATAAAGTGTACAATAACCAACAGCCAATTCAGACTTGTTGCCAGTCGAAAGAACAAGGTTGCCAAATTTGTTCGATAACCCCATCAACAATGTACCACGAGCACGTGCTTGCAAGTTTTCTTCTGTGGCATCAGCCGGGCTATTTCCAAAAAATGGATAAAGTGTCTGCATGAAACTGTTTACGATAGGATGAATTTCGGCGATGCCAAAAGTGACCCCCATACGTTTAGCCTGTTCAGTTGCATCTTCAACACTAATTTGTGATGTATAAGTATATGGCATCATCACTGCCTGAACTTTATCAGCACCTATAGCATCAACTGCAATTGCTAAAGTTAATGCCGAATCAATGCCACCAGATAAACCAAGGATAACACCTGGAAAACCTGAACGCTGTACATAATCACGAGTTGCAAGAACGAGCCCTTGATAAATCTCAGCCATCGTATCTAAAGCAGGTAATAATTCGTTTGATTTATATAGCTTATTTTCAGCATCATATTCAGTAAAGAAGACACCTTCTTTGAAGCTTGCTGCTTGTAATGCGAGCTTACCGTCATTGTTGATAACGAAGCTTGTACCATCAAAAATCAGATCATCTTGTCCACCAATTTGATTTACATAAATTAAATGGAGATTGAGCTGTTTTGCAAGTTCAGTTAAAGTTGCGATACGGTGTTGTGGTTTGCCGACTTCGTATGGTGAAGCATTTAGCACTAAAATCGTTTCAACATTTAATTGTGCTAATTGTTGCACGGTATTGATAGACCAGACGTCTTCGCAGATCAAGACACCAAATTTGTGTCCTAAGTATTCAAAAACGAGATGCTGATGACCTTCGTTAAAATAACGCTTTTCATCAAATACGCTGTAGTTGGGTAAATTTTGTTTGTTATACACTCCCAAAACTTGCCCATCTTTCATTACAGCTGCTGAATTATAACGATGCCCATCTTCAGCTTGATTGACAAAACCAAAAACCATCACGATATCTTTAACAGCACTCAATTGTTCAAAAGCTTTTAAAGTACGTTTAGACAGACTCGGGCGTAAAAATAAATCTTCAGCAGGATAACCAACCGTCGCAAGTTCAGGGAAAATGATTAGATCAGCATTTTGTTTTTTAGCTGCATTCGCTTCATCAATCATTTTTTGAACGTTTGACTCTACATTGCCAATGTGTGGTGAAAACTGAGCAAGGGCAATTTTAAAACTTTTCATCTAAATTAAGTCCTATTCCTATAGGGAAGTTTACGTATAGGTTTTTGATTTATAATATATAATTTTTTACCGATACGTATTGAGTCACACAAAATAAAACCAAAAAACCAAATAAAATAATAACCAATGAATGATTGTAAAATCTTATCTTTTGCAACGCAAAAATTACAGACTTGGCGTATTTTATCTAAAAAAACTACGAATACTAGTGGTGTAATGTGTTAAGCAAACTACTTTGTTAAAACAACATGGACAGTTGCAAAATCATGTACCCCAAAGA
>NZ_OOGT01000235.1 GCF_900323515.1 Acinetobacter stercoris
TTCTAAAATATATCTATAGAGCCTAAGTTTAATTTTTGATAACAAAAAAATTAATGACCCTTGCGTCACGGCTTGATACAACTTGTTAGGTTCTTTTTGGATATAGTTATCGTAAGATTAGCGAAGCAAAAAATGTGTAGGACACAGACACATTCGCTTCAAAACATCAACTTAGAAGTCCTCCAAAAAAGGAGATCAGGGCATGATCCACGCTGGCAATGCCATTACCGTCCAAATGCTTTCGGACGGAATCGCAGAATTCCGCTTTGACTTACAAGGTGAGTCTGTCAATAAATTTAACCGTGAAACTCTTGAAGACTTTAAAGCTGCAATTGCCGCTGTTAAAGCTGATAGTTCTATTAAAGGTTTGATCGTTACCTCTGCAAAATCAACATTTATTGTTGGTGCAGACATCACCGAGTTCGGTGAAAACTTCGCCAAAGGTGAACAAACGATCGTAGAATGGGCTAAGCCAGTTCATGATATTTTCAACAGTTTTGAAGACCTCGATATTCCTAAAGTTGCCGCAATCAATGGTATCGCGTTAGGTGGTGGCTTCGAAATGTGCCTAGTTTGTGACTATCGTGTAATGTCAGATAAAGCACAGGTTGGCTTACCAGAAGTTAAACTAGGAATCATACCTGGCTTTGGTGGAACAGTTCGTTTAAGCCGCGTAATTGGTATCGACAATGCAATTGAATGGATTGCAACTTCAGCATCAAAACGCCCTGCTGCTGCACTCAAAGATGGTGCTGTAGATGCAGTAGTTTCAGCAGATAAATTAACTGATGCCGCAATTGATCTTGTTAAACAGGCGATTTCAGGTCGCCTAGACTGGAAAGCTAAACGCCAAGAAAAGCTTGAGCCTGTAAAATTAGACACATTAGAACAAATGATGGCGTTTAACTCGGCAAAAGGTGTAGTTCTTGCAAAAGCAAATCCTGCTCAGTATCCTGCTCCAAAACTATTAATTGATTCTCTCCAGGCATCATCAACACTTTACCGTGATGCTGCTTTGGATGCAGAAGCTCAAGCATTTGCAAAAGCAGCTGTTACACCTCAAGCTGGTGCTTTGATTGGTCTATTCTTAAACGACCAGGTTGTAAAAAAAGCATCGAAAAAACATGAAAAAGGTGCACATCCTGTAAATCAGGCAGCTGTTTTAGGTGCTGGTATCATGGGTGGTGGTATTGCTTATCAGGCTGCAAGCAAAGGTACACCAATCATCATGAAAGATATTGGTAATCCACAACTTGCACTCGGTATGTCAGAAGCAAATAGCTTGTTAACTAAACAAGTTGAGCGTGGTCGCCTTAAACCAGCTCAAATGGGTGAAACGCTTGCACGTATCCGTCCATCTTTAAGTTATGACGAATTTAAAGAAGTGGATATCGTGATCGAAGCGGTAACTGAAAATCCTAAAGTTAAAGAAATTGTACTTGCTGAAACTGAAAAATCAGTTCGTGAAAATACGATTTTGGCTTCAAATACATCAACGATTTCGATCACCCGTTTGGCTAAAGCATTGCAACGCCCAGAAAATTTTGTGGGTATGCACTTCTTTAACCCGGTACATATGATGCCACTTGTAGAAGTAATCCGCGGTGAAAAAACTTCTGAAGAAGCAATTGCAACTACTGTTGTTTTAGCTCAAAAAATGGGTAAAACACCGATCGTTGTAAACGACTGCCCAGGGTTCCTGGTCAACCGTGTATTGTTCCCTTACTTTGGAGCATTCGACCTTCTTCTTAAAGATGGCGCAGATTTCCAGCAAATCGATAAGGTGATGGAAAAATTCGGCTGGCCTATGGGCCCTGCATACCTTATGGATGTTGTTGGTATTGATACTGGCGTTCATGGTGCTGAAGTGATGGCTGAAGGCTTCCCTGACCGTATGAAACCTGACTATAAAGGGTCTATCCAGTCCATGTACGAAGCTAAACGTCTAGGTCAAAAGAACGATGTAGGTTTCTACAAATACGAACTCGACAAAAAGGGCAAGAAAGCAAAAACTGTTGATCCAACAGCATATGAAGTGATTGCACCAGTTGTAACAGGTGAAAAGCGTGAGTTTGATGCTCAGGAAATCATTGATCGTATGATGCTTGCTTTCTGCAACGAAACAGTTCGTTGCCTAGAAGACAATATCGTTGCAACTCCTTCTGAAGCAGATATGGCAATGATCATGGGTGTAGGTTTCCCTCCATTCCGTGGTGGCCCATGCCGTTATATCGATCAAACTGGTGTAGCTGAATATGTTGCGCTTTGCAATAAATACGCTCACTTAGGTAAAGCATACGAAGCGCCAGAATTGTTGAAAGACATGGCTGCTAATAACAAAAAATTCTACGGTTAAGGAGCAACGTGAATGGCTACTTTAAATCCACGCGACGTTGTGATTGTTGATGGCGTTCGCTCTGCCATGGGCAAATCTAAAAACGGTATGTTCCGCAATGTTCGTGCTGACAGTTTGTCTGCAGAATTGGTTCGTGCTTTGGTTGCTCGTAACCAGTTTGATGTAAATGAAGTTGAAGATGTGATCTGGGGATGTGTAAACCAGACGCTAGAACAAGGTATGAATATCGGTCGTAATATCGTGTTATTGGCTGATTTACCCAAAACTGTCGCAGGTCAAACAGTGAACCGCCTTTGTGGTTCTTCTATGCAGGCAATCCATACAGCGGCTGGGCAAATTGCAACAAACCAAGGTGATGTATTTATCATCGGTGGTGTTGAGCATATGGGCCACGTAGGCATGATGCATGGTATCGACCTGAACCCAGAAGCTTCTAAACACTATGCAAAAGCATCTAACATGATGGGCTTGACTGCTGAAATGTTAGGTCGTATGAATGGCATTACTCGTGAAGAACAAGATGCTTTTGGTGTTGAATCACATAAACGTGCTTGGGCAGCAACTCAAGCAGGTCGTTTCAAAAATGAAATCGTTGGTGTTGAAGGTCATGATGCAAATGGATTCAGAATCCTTTGCGACATCGATGAAGTGATTCGTCCTGATGCAAATCTTGAAGCATTTAAAGCACTACGACCTGTGTTTGACCCTAAAGGTGGTACTGTAACAGCAGCAACTTCATCTGCTCTTTCTGATGGTGCATCTGCAATGTTACTTATGTCTGCTGAACGTGCTCAATCACTTGGTTTGAAACCCCGTGCCGTGATTCGTTCAATGGCTGTTGCAGGTTGTGATGCTGCGATCATGGGTTATGGTCCTGTACCTGCAACTCAAAAAGCACTTAAACGTGCTGGTTTGTCAATCTCGGACATCCAAACTGTTGAGCTAAATGAAGCATTTGCTGCACAAGGTTTATCAGTGCTTAAAGGTCTAGGGCTATATGACAAGCAAGACATCGTAAACCTAAACGGTGGTGCTATTGCACTTGGTCACCCACTTGGCTGTTCTGGTGCACGTATCACGACAACATTGTTAAATGTCATGGAACAGCAAGATACACAGATCGGTCTTGCAACGATGTGTATTGGTCTTGGTCAAGGTATTGCAACCATTATCGAACGTGTTTAACTCTTAAATGTTTTGAAAAATCCTCGCTTTATGCGGGGATTTTTTTCTATAAAATAAATATGATATGAATCATCAATGCAAAGTAAAATTTACTCTCAAGCATGCATTGCCTAATTTTACCAATCACTTTACAAAAGTTGTAGAAGAACATACTTAACAACATTTATGGTGCTTGTCTTTTAAAGTAATGTTTTTTATTTTGATAATAAACCTGTTAAGTAATGCTCTAACTGTGCAAAATCACGGTAACCATCCGTAGCTAAAAAGTGCCCTGCATTATGAATCACGGTATATGGGAAATTCAGTTGCTTGGCAAACTGCTGACTATATTCTGCTGGAACAATCGGATCATTATCAGAAATAAACATCCGTGTATTTTTCATCTTTCTAAAATATTCTGGCTGAATCTGACTTTCATCAACAAATTTATCCAACTCAGAAAAACCTGGTATTTTTTGATTAAACCCTGAAACTAAAGTAATGCCTCCAACCTGATCTACTTTATGCCTTTCCAAAAATTTTAATAAAGTAATACTACCTAAACTATGTGCAATAAAATAAGTATTCTGATCAATATGTTGAATATTTTGATCAAGTGTTTTCTGCCATTTTGAAGCATCTGGATGTTTTGAATCAGGGAAAGAAATCAATGTTACTCGTGTATTTTTATTTTCCAGTTTCTTTTTTAAAGCCCGAAACCAGTGATCATTTATCGAAGCAGAATAACCATGCAAAATGTAAACATGGCGATTATCTTCAAGTGTTCTATTTTTTTTCTGCGCATATACCAACGATGATAGTGAAAGGATTATTAAAGATATCAATAGCTTTTGCATAATCAATTACCCAATATTTTGTATAAATAAGCATCATGCTAAACTATGACAGTACTGTACGGGTCAAGAGAAAATTATGAATCTAGCAAAAGTCTCGAGACTTACACAAATAAGTCCCAGAATGCTTAAATATTATGAAGAAATTGGCCTGATTACTCCTATTCGAACTACAAATAACTACCGTTCGTATAGTCAGGATGACATTAAAAAAATTAATAAAATCAAAATATTAAATGATGCAGGCATGAATTTAAAAGACATCCATGAACTGTTACCCTGCTTTGATTTAGATAAACAGGTTTTTAATTTATGCCCTATTGTAAAAGAAAAACTAAACCAAGAGATCATACATGTAGAAGATCACCTAAAAAAGCTGGAAAAATCATATCAGTTATTGCAATCCTTTTTAAATAAAGGGAAACATGTAGATCAAGAAACCATCTAGCAGGTCAAATGATCAAATATTTATTTAATTAGAAAAAATANAATGATTTCTTTCACGCACCAGAATAAAAATATCCAACAGCAGATGAATATTATAGTTTATCCCATGCGTATTGCCGTGATTTTACTGTATTTAATATTGATTGGAATATTGTGGTTCATCACCTATATCTTTCAACAGAAATAAAACTCATTAGTTTAAATAGGTAAATCTCCCTCGATCACTACAAATAAGCTATAAATAAGCTATTTCGGCTGCCACTTGTCCCCAAAAAATTTCATCATTGCTTCATTATCAATATTCATTTTTATCGTACCATTACGGAAACCATCGACATTATTTCGATCAATGCCCAGTGGTTTTAGTATTTGAAACAAACCACTGGTCGGGTCAGAAGATTGTAATCCTGAAGCTACTGCCAAAACATATTGTTGCAACGCAGGTGATAAACCACTCATATCAGGTTGCTCTGCTTTCGGCTGAAAATTTATCGGAGTTATAATATCGTTAACACCAATATTCTGTATGTCTTGCTCGCCTTTTTGAATATGGTGTTGTAAAGCTTTACGTACAGTTTTATCTTCCTGATAAGGAACAAAACCAACTTCTTCCCGTAACTCAGAATCGGCCATAACCTTGATTGTTGGTAATGATGCTACTTCCTCTGCCTGAGCTGATGCTAGATAGAGCAAGCAAAGTGTCATGATAAATATCGGGTTTTTTATATATTTCATATACCTAATCCTAAAATTAATCATCACGCAAATGATTCGATAAAATTAAAGTATCTTTTTATTAGGCTATACCATTATATTCAT
>NZ_OOGT01000201.1 GCF_900323515.1 Acinetobacter stercoris
ATTAATATAAATGTAATGTTTAGTTGTTAGTTTGGAAAAATAAACAAAAAATAACGAAAGGCATACGATATGAGTAAATATATATTTAGTCTTATTTTGATTATTACTAATATCTTAAACCATTGTTTTGCAGATGCACCTGAGATCATTAATTCTAATGCTTTACTGCCAAATATAAAAAATTGTCTTTTAGATAGGGAAGCTTTAAGTTTAGATGATGCTTATTATAAAAAAACTGATATAGATGGTGCACTTCCATATATTCGAAATTACTCAACTGGTTTGTCTGGTAGTGTGGCTGTTAGAAGCCATATGATTTATCAGGATAGATCTATAGGAGGTTGGACTGATAACTATCAAAGCGTTATGTACGTTAAGAAAGTTAAATATAATACTCAAGGTGTGATTTTAGTTATTACATTAAGGTTGCCTGGAGATTATGAAGATAGGTATTATTATGTAAAAACAAAAGAAAGCAATACTTACCCTTGGGTTGAAAGAGTGATGAATCCAAATCCCGCTTATACTTTAGATGATAATATATATATGAATTATTCAGATAAAGAACAAAGAGGATATGAATTAAAAGTTAATAACTCTGTTATAGGAGATATTACGAAATTAGATTTTAGTTTAAATAATAATGGGATTATTTATAAGTTTAAATATATAAAAGATACACCTATGCAAATGCAAGGATCAATATATAAAGTTGAAAATATTGTTATACCAAATGGTGAGATTAGAGGTTTTGGATATGACTCTAATGGAAATTTAGGTGCTGTAAGTGACAGGCGAGGTAATCGTCTAACTTTTTATAGAAATAGTAATGGTTTAATCGATGAAGTAAGATTATCTCGAAATAATTCAGATGCTTATATAAATACGAAATATGAGTATGAGTCATTCCCTTGGGGGAGTCAAACTATCTACACGATAAAATCTTCAAATTCAATGCAATATGGTAAAGAGTCATATAGCTATGAAAGAAAACCATCAAGTGCATTTTTTCTTTGGCCAGGGGATTATAAAAAATACTATTTCCCACTAATAACTGGTGTATATGATGAGAATTCATATAAAACTCATTATTTTATTTATGAAAATCAATACCATTTAGGAAACCCGGAATTACCTCTTTCTCGTTTAAAAGAAACATATCAGCAAATAGGTGATAAAAAAATTAATCATAGCTCCATTACTAGAACCTCAGCAGGTCAAGATGGATATAGTGGATCATACCGAATAGATTATCAAAACTCTGGGACTATCCAACCAACAAATATCTCTTATACTTTGGATAGAAATACTAGACAAATGGTTTATAGTTTTTCTGGTACACCTTGTTATAATTATAATAATAGACCAATAACTAAAGTTACAATAAATTATTTAGAAGGCAGTATTGATAGTATTGTTGATGGTAATGGAAAGGTTACCAAGTTTACTTATGATGGTTCGAGCAGATTGCTTACCAAAACACTTGCTGCTAATACCCCTGACTCACAAATTACATCTTATCATTATACGACTTTATCAAATGGATTCCCAAATACATTTTCGACACCAAATCAAATAATTACGGATGGTCAAACTCTAACTAATACCATTGATCCAAATGGATGGGTTACCCAACAAGTTATTTCATATCCGAAAGGTGGAAACAGTAAGATTTATAAATATACTTATTTCACTGATCCAGGAGTTTCCAATTATGGATTAATTAGTAATGTGGATGGACCTAGAGACGATATTAATGACAGCGTCACAATTACCTATGATGTTTTTGGTAATAAAGCGACTACAACTCAAAATGTAAACAATAAACCTGTCGTGACAAAGTATTTGAATTATAATCTTTTTGCAAAACCTGA
This sequence comes from Acinetobacter stercoris, assembly GCF_900323515.1. Lineage (GTDB taxonomy): Bacteria > Pseudomonadota > Gammaproteobacteria > Pseudomonadales > Moraxellaceae > Acinetobacter > Acinetobacter stercoris. The sequence goes on from NZ_OOGT01000201.1 coordinate 1,875, forward strand.
ACGAATTGTTCATCCATCTGGGTTGGTTGATCAATTTATTTACAATGTTGATGGAACACTTAAATCTAGGATTATAGGAGCTGGTGGAGATACTGGAAGTGTTACAGGCGTACTAACAAGTTATACTTATGATAATTTGAAGCGTAAAAAGTCAGAAACTAATCCTGATAATGAAACGACGGTATATGATTATGACGTCATAGGACGCTTAATTAAAATCACAGCCCCTGATGGCAGTATAACAACGCAAACTTATTTTGATAATAGTGTTATACAAACGATAGAAGGGGCGGTTTCTATCCATAACGAACTTAATGCTGATGGTCGTATATCTAAAACACGTACTGGTACAGATGCAAATCATTATTGGAAAGCATTTACCTATGATGGTAATGGAAATATCACTCAGACACAGACCGCTTTAGGGATTATAGAAAAATGGGCATATGATGCACTAAATCGAAATATTTCATATACGGATGGTGAGGGCAATGTTAGTACGAAAGCATATGATAAAGCTGATAATGTAATTTCTTCTAAGGATGCTGTTAACTCTGGATCTAGCCCGTTTAACTATATTAGCAGTACTTTGGTCAAGGATGAGGTCAATAATGATTATGCGACCAAATCTTTTATATATAACCAAGCTGATCAAATTACAAATACAACTCATAGTAACCGTAATTGTACGCACTCTAATATTGACTCATTAGGTCGTACAGGAGGAATAACGTGCAGTGTAGCTAACACGAGTGATCCTGCATTAGCTTATAATTACCAATATGCATATGATCAATCGCGTTTTGGTAGACTTGATAAAGTAACCTCGAATGCAGCATTTGGTGTAGATACTCAATATACATATGACAACTTAGATCGTATTGTTGCGAAAACACAAACGAACAAGTCTCTAACTGCATGGGGAGGCGTGAATACACCGTTAACAGTAACTTATAGTTATAGTGCCGGTGGTAAAGTTACCAGTATAAAAATGCCTTCAGGTAGAGTCATTAACTACAATTATGATGGAAACAAAGGCCGTTTGGCTTCGGTCCATATTGCTGGAAATCCATTTATTAGTAAAATTGCTTATGATGCTTTAGGGCAATTAACTTCTTGGAATATCGAAAATACAGCGGCTAAATATTCATTAACATATGAAGCACTCAAAAGTGGTTCTATAAGTGGAGTTGCTTTTAGTAATAAAAATAATGCGAACATATATTCTGAACAATATGCTTTTGATCAGGATAAACGTATTACTTCGATCACTAAACTAAATAATAATTTAAATGCATACACTTATGATAAATCAAGTAGATTAATTAGTGAAAAGTCTAATACATATGCATATGATAAAAATGGAAATAGGAAGTCGAATAATAGTAACGCGTATAATTATATTCTGAATACTAACAAAGTTCAGGATATTAAANATGGAAATACTGTATTAAAAACTGCAAACTATTTACCTACTGGTGAGCTTCGTTTTGCTCCATTCTTATCAGTTTATGATGGTTCTGGGCAAATGCGCTATTCTGGTGGTACAAATGGTCAATACTATATGTCATATAACCATAAGAATGAACGTACTATTAGAGCTTTAAATGCTGGAGTCACTTATTCTGCCAGTGCGGTCCAATTCGTTTATGATGAAAATAGTAATTTAATCGGGGAATATACTGCTAACGGGACTCCAATTGTAGAGTATGTATGGATAGGTAATCGCCCTGTTGCTGCAATATATGGTACTGGTGCTGGTAAAACTTATGCCATCATCACTGGTCATAATGCAACACCACGTATGTTGGTTGATAACAGTTCAAATGCTGTAGTGTGGCAATGGGAAAGTACAGCTTTTGGGGGTGGCAAGCCAACAGGAAGTGTAACTTTTAATTTACGTTTCCCTGGTCAGTATTATGATGAATTCACAGGACTTCACTATAATTTACACCGTTACTATAACCCTGAGCTTGGTCGTTATATGGAGCCAGATCCAATCGGTTTGGAAGGTGGTTTAAATCCATATGCTTATGCTTATAATAATCCAATTACGTATGTAGATCTAACAGGCGAACATCCAGTAATCATTGCAATGGGCGTAGGTGCTGGTATGAGTAGTGCATTTTATGTTGGGAAAGTAGGTATAAATGCATTTATTGAGGCAAAGAAAAATAATCAAGATTTAGTTGGTGGGACATGGGATAATTTAAGGAATTCATTTTCTTGGACAGAAATGGGGCAACAAGCTGCGCTAGGGGCAGCATTTGGTGGCATAGGAAAAGCAGCTTTTCTTGCTGCAGATGTTCATGTTGCAAAAACTGCGCTTTCTGAAAATGCAACTTTGATGCAAAAAGCTGCCAACTGGGGAGGGAACTTAGCTACTAATAAGACCCGTGAATTCACAACTAATGCTGGTTTTGTAATTACAAGTAACCTATTAGTAAGTAAAACATCTGCTAATTTAGCTATTAGTAGTTATAATGAGCAAAGAGCTATTGCACGAATGAATCAGCAATTAGCATATCAAGAATTTTACAGAAAATTTTATCAGCAGTATAACAATCAGGTTCCTATAATAGATTTGGGGACTTTACCTGTTATTCGGATTCAGGCGAATGGTACTGAGGCTCAAGCTCGTCAACAAATTCAAATCGGAATAAATCAATATTTTCACTAGGAGTGGAGGATGTTAATTTTAGGGAATTTAATTGGTTTAATTATCGTTCTATTTATCGGGTATTGGGTTGCTAAAACGGGATGGAAATTAAGATATCTAGCGCCGTTTGTTTTTGTGGTGACATCGATCTTAATTATGATTTTATTTATAAAGCTATCTCCTTCTGAATGGGAGCGGATGCAGTTTTTTTCTAATGGTACTTTTGCATTTAATGAATTAGCAATGCAAGCAATAATACTTTCAAGTGGCGCAGGTGGAATTGTAACTTTTTTGCTAGTCTTAGGAGTCTGGGCTGTTAGGAAGAATGTGTTTTTCTGATAATAAAAGAGCACCATATTGGTGCTCTTTTATTCGATTAATTTCTCACTATGAAAAAGCTGTGTCAATTCTTCTATTTTATATTGTTGGTCAACACCTATTCATTGAAATCTTTTCACCTATTAACCGTACTTCTGTCTATAAGTTTTGTAGACTGATTTGTAGACTAGTAAACTATAACTATTTATATGTATCGATAATGAACGTAAAGTGTTTTTTATCTTAAGAGTATGTATTTAAAGGTATATATTATTTTATCTAACTATCTATAAATATAGCAAAACATAGTATGTAGAACTGGCGATTCCAGGTTTATTAAATGTGGTATGGCTTTACTTTATTGGTAAATATTAACTAACTTTATTCAAATCCACTTCATCCTCTCTGTGGGGAGACTGTTGAAGTTATCTTTACAAGAAGTGGGGTTCAATCAAAAGGGGAGAGAATGATGAGTGAAGTCGCAAATTTTCATATATTAAATATGAAAATTTTGATTTAAAGTTGGCTTGATTTATCATTTATGTGATTATTGTTTTTATATTCTTGATTTGTATTGGATATTTTCTAAATAGTGCCTATGTGCCAGTTTCTGGATTTCTTAGATGATTAGCTTTTTGACAGTAATTCTATATTCTGATTATTTAAAGTTGCTGAACGTGTTACGAGCATGAAACCTACAGACATCGATATTATTGGCTGATTCTTTAATTAATATAAAATAAAGATTGCATTCATTATAAATAGGGCGTATAAAGTCACCCTTGTTGATGCGGGATGGAGCAGTCTGGTAGCTCGTCGGGCTCATAACCCGAAGGTCGTTGGTTCAAATCCAGCTCCCGCTACCAATAAAAGTTTAAAGTTTTATAGCCTAATCTCACAAGATTAGGCTTTTTTTATATGGATTATATAAAAATCGTGTTCTGAGAGGGTGTAGGATACTTTCAGAAGATAAAAGATTTAAATTTCTTGTATAATTGTTAAATCAGCGTATAGTTGAAATTGACTAGAAAAAATTGTTGGTTCATTAAGTCTTTTTTCGTTAAGTATTGATTACAATTCTTCGTTTCAGATTTTACTTCCTTACTTTTATTTTCAAGTTTTTTTAATGTTACCCAAATAGGAATATAAGAATGTCAAACGTTAGTACTGGTACTGTAAAATGGTTTAATGAGACTAAAGGCTTTGGTTTTATTCAACAACAATCAGGTCCAGATCTATTCGCACATTTTAAAGAAATTCAATCAGAAGGTTTTAAAACTCTGCAAGAAGGTCAACGCGTTGAGTTTACTGTTACTCAAGGACAAAAGGGCTTACAAGCAAGTAATATTCGTGTTTTATAATTGAAATAAACTTTTCGATTTTAAACAGCAATAGATTTATGAAAACCAGATAAATTTATCATAATGAAATGTAATAAAGCTCGCGATTGCGGGCTTTTGTTTTTATTAATAAAAATTATAACTTTTGCTAAATGTATAACTTTACTATATTTCTAATATTGCTATTTTTTCCTTTTTTAGGATATTCGAAAATGACCAAACCATACTTGCCGAAAAGATTTGATTGATCACTCAGTTTGTATCAGTACCTAGCTTAAAGACTGAGCTGGGCTAAATCAATTTTTAATGATTTTACATAATCCTGATCATGAAAATATTACTGGAATGCTGAGGGAGGAGGGGTTTTTAGTATTTTCCTAGCATTTTCTACATTCGAAGCTAAAAATTAAGAAGTTCATCGATAAACAGGTCTTTTAGTTGGCTAAATAAGTATATTTTTAGGACAGTGAGTCTCAATAATCATAATTGTGTGATGTATTACATGGTTGTTATTATTTTATTAACACTAGGTAGTGTTTTTTGGTTTTCTCCTGTTTCATTTTCCCTCAATGGAACAGGTTTTTTTTGCATACATTTAATCAATATCTTATTAAATGTATAGCTGTATAAAGGTTCTTTCAACATAGATCTAAACGATGAGTAAGGAGAAAGATGTTTTATAAAAAAAACCAGAAAATAATGTTTTTCATGAAAAAGCTATAGTAATCTTATAGATAATTATTACGTATGGTAAATATTTATAAGATGCTTAAAAGAAACGAAATGACCACAGATTACGAAACAATTGTATTAAAGCAAATTTACTACTTTATTATCGCAAGACCTGATGCTGAAAAAAAATCTAATTATGATCTGATCATAGATTTTTTTCGAGCAATGCATGAGGGTGATTCTTCAGATTTTTTTATAGAGTCATTTAAGGTTTTAGGTAGTTTTAGAGATAAAACGCATATTGGTTTTAAATCTAGTCCTGAATTTTTGCAAATGGACAAATTTCTTGAATGGGTGCTGAATGAAATAAAATGC
>NZ_OOGT01000202.1 GCF_900323515.1 Acinetobacter stercoris
AAATTAGAATTAGGAGCAGAATAAAGCCCCAATGTATGAAGCTTTATAAAATGAAGATTGAATTAATACCATTGTTCAGTGATTCCTTGCAATTGAGTGATGACATCTACAACGATCTGAGCCTGATCAGCATCTTCAAGTGCTTCAACCCAGTTATCTGAAAGTTGTAAATTTTCAATAGAGCGGATGATTTCAACTTTACGTTTTTGGTCTTTCATTAAATTTCCTTGAAATGCCTGTAACTGACTGACATTAATCTTAGAGATTTAATTTTGATCTGGAAAACCGAATATTTTTATATATTGAATTTAAAAAAACGATTATTGAGTTTTATTATAAATTTATACACCCGTTAGAACCCGATATCGAGTCCTAACGATGTGGATAGACTCAGGTTATATCAATGCAAGTGCTTAGTCCTGTGCATCTATACTTTGTCCATTCATATTAATACTGTCTTCGCCCATTAGGTAAAGATATGCGGGCATAATCTGCTCTGGGGTAGGAAGTGTTAATGGGTCTTCCTCTGGATAGGCTTTGGCACGCATTGCTGTACGTGTTGCGCCTGGATTGATACAGTTAAAACGGATATTAGGATAGACATTTTCTGAAGCAAACAGCTTACTAACCGCTTCGATTGCAATTTTTGAGACAGAGTAAGCTCCCCATTTTGCACGTGTTTCACGACCTACACCAGAACTTGCAAAAACTACAGAAGCATTTTCAGATTTTTCCAGTAAAGGCAGAAGTTCTTGCGTAAGTACAAATGGTGCTCGCAAGTTTACCGCCATGACATCGTCCCAGACATCTACAGGGTAGTGAGCCAATTCGGTGCGATCACCCAGAATACCTGCATTATGCAAAATACCATCCAGGCGCCCAAATTGTTTTTGTAGTGTATCTACTAAAAACTCATAATCTCGTGGAGAGGCAGAAGACAACTGTAAGGGTAAAATGGCAGGTTGTGGTGCACCTAAACTTTCAATTTCATCATAAATGACTTCAAGTTTATTAAGAGTTCGTCCATGCAAGACTACAGTTGCGCCGTGTAAGGCATAACTGATAGCAGCAGCACGACCAATCCCATCACCAGCACCCGTAATCAAGATAATTTTATCTTTGAGTAAATCACTACGAGGTTGATATTCTGAATATTTCATGGGAGACCTCCTAATCGTTTTTTATGATGATTGTTATGCAATAGTTTGTTTTAATTGCACCAGATTTTGCACAACCTGATGCAACTCATGGACATTCTTCACTATACAATCAGAATGCCATGCAAGTAAGTCTTCTTTGTGCGCTAATGGTAAATATCCATAAGCAGCCAAAATAGTATACATATTCGCATTGCGCCCTGCATCGATATCTCGGGGATGGTCGCCTACATAGATAATATCTTTAGTTTCGATATTTAATGTTTTGGCTGCTAGGTGCATTGGTTCAGGGTCAGGTTTTGTATTTGTTACATCCTCAGGGCAAACCAGAACAGAGCAACGTTCGGTTAAGTGAAGCGCCTGAAGGAGTGATTCACTCAACCAGCGAGGTTTGTTGGTAACGATACCCCAAGGGATTTGATGGGCTTCAAGCTCATCAAGTAGGGGATACATACCATCAAACAAATCTGTATCCACAGCGATATTTTCACCGTATATATCTAAAAAGCGTTGGCGATGTGCCAAGAATACTGGATCATCTATCTCTAATTCTGGATAGACCAGTTTGACCATGGCACGTGCACCTTCGGAAACCTGAGTTCGGATTAGAGCAGCATCAATAGTTTCACGACCTTCTTCTCGAGCCATTTCTTGCAGAATACGGATAAAATCTGCAGCTGTATCAATTAATGTCCCATCGAGATCAAATAAAACAGCTTTCATCAGTTACCTTCGTTTACTGTATAGACCATGTAGTTTACGTCTACATTTGCAGCCAGCCAGTAGTGTTTAGTTAATGGATTGTAGTGTAAACCTGTCATGTCTTTCATTGTTAAACCAGCATTGCGAATATCTGCTGCAAGCTCAGATGGTTTAATGAATTTGTGATAATCATGCGTGCCTTTTTTTAGTAAACGAAGCACGTATTCTGCACCAATAATGGCAAATAAATAGGATTTGGGGTTACGGTTAATCGTTGAAAAGAATACCTGACCATTTGGTTTAACCAGTTTCTGGCAAGCCTGAATAATCGATGCAGGGTCTGGAACATGCTCCAGCATTTCCATACAGGTAACAACGTCATATTGACCTGCCTGTTCTTGTGCTAATTGTTCAACAGGAATCTGGCGATATTGAATATTATTAACATTTTCTTGTTCAGCATGTAAGCGGGCTACGTTTAAAGGGGCCTCACCCATATCTATGCCGAGAACATCTGCACCACGGCGCGCCATGCTTTCGGCTAAAATCCCGCCACCACAGCCGACATCCAGTATTTTTTTACCTTTTAAACCGCCAGCATGTTCATCAATCCAGTTTAGTCGTAAGGGATTAATCTCATGTAGGGGGCGAAATTCTGAATTTTGATCCCACCAAAGGGCTGCGAGTGCTTCAAATTTTGCAATTTCTTGTGGATCGACATTTAACTGCGTCATAGCCAGAGCCTCTAATGCATTTGTTTTAATATAAGATTATTGCTAGTGTAGCGATAATTCTGAAAAAAGCGATCTATCGTGTAAAAAAGTTCACAGAAGAAACACGATTTTCCCATATTTGTTTTATAGTTAGGGCATAAGCTATACAAAACTATTTTAGAGGATAAGAAACTCAATGAAAAAATTTATTTTGGGTGGCATGACTGCAATGGTCATGGCATTTTCTGCAAATACGATGGCTGCAAACTTTGTTGCAGGTAAAGATTACACTGTAATTAAAAATCCAGGTAAGGTTGATGTTCCTGGAAAAATCGAAGTACGTGAGTTCTTCTGGTATGGTTGTCCGCATTGCTTTAAGTTAGAACCTTATATGCAGACATGGTTAAGAAGTATTCCAAAAGATGTCCATTTTGTGCGTACACCTGCTGCTTTAAATAAAATTTGGGAAGCAAATGCTCGTGCATATTATGTTTCTGAAGCTTTGGGTATCCGTAAAAACACGCATTTACCATTATTCCATGCTGTACAGGTAGAAAACCAGCAGTTATTTGATCAGGCATCTCAGGCAAAATTCTTTACAAAGTATGGGGTACCTGAAGCCAAATTTAATAGTTTATATAATTCTTTTGCCGTTTCCGGGAAGATCGCTCAGTCAAATCAGCTTGCTCAACAATATCAGTTAACAGGTGTGCCTGCTGTTGTCGTAAATGGAAAATATATTATTCAGGGTGAAGATGGTAAAGTAACCCAGGTGCTGAATTATCTTATTGATAAAGAACGTAAAGCAAAATAATCTTTGCCTAAATACCCGCGAGAGCGGGTTTTTTATTCTATGATTTTAGTGAGATTTGGTATTTAACTTCGTTGCCCGTGTCTGAAACCATGCATTTTTGCTAACCATACCAAGACAAAACCAATCACAATCAAGCCTAGCATCACCCATATAAATGAACCGATTCCATATTGACTGAGCAAAATCCCTCCAAAGATACTTCCACCAGCAACAGCCAGGTTAAAAATAGTGACGAGCATAGATTGGGCTACATCAGCATCTTCACCTGCAGTATCAGCAAGAGCTGTTTGTAAAAGCGTAGGAGCTCCACCGAAAGTTATTCCCCAGATCATAATACCAAAGAATATCAGCAACGGTGTTTGTGAAGAAAAGGCAAAAATACTGATTGCGACAGCAAATAAAGCCAGGCTATACAGTGTCAATTTTCTAAGCCAACGATCAACATATAGTCCAGTTAACCAGATCCCGATGATGGATGAAAGGCCAAAGAGCATCAGGATCAGGTCGACCTGATTTCCCAAACCCATTGAATTTGAAAATGGTGCAATATAGGTATAGAGAATGTTATGTGCCAATATCCAGCAAAATAAAGTCAATAAAACAGATGGAATGCCTGAAATCAGGAAGATCAGGTGTATAGGTTTTTGATACTTTTGCTCCTGACCAGTAAAATCAGGCACAGCGATGTGAAACCAGATATACAGAATGAATGCTAGTATGGACATGATCCAGAACACACTTTGCCAGCTCATGATAGAACCAAGCCATGTTCCAAGAGGAACACCTATAGCTAATGCCAGTGGTTGTCCAACACTCGCGATTGCCAATGCTTTTCCTTGCAGGTGAAATGGAACAAGGCGCCGGGCATAGCCTGCCAGTAAACCCCATATAATTCCTGCACACATCCCTGCAATAAAACGGACTGCTAAAGTCAGCATATAGTGTGTAGATAATGCCGTCAGACTATTAAAAACCAGTAGTCCGGCAATCGCTAACAAGAATAGAGGACGACGATTCCATGTTCTGGTGAGGGCGATTACAGGAATAGCAGCAATAACCGAGCCCATTGCATAGGCAGAAATCAGCTGTCCTGCCTGTGCTTCGCTGATTTGTAGACCTTGACTAATTTGAGGTAGTAAACCTGCTGGTATTGTTTCAGTCATAATGGTTAAAAAGCCAGCAATACTGAATGCTAGTAGTTTTGCGAGGGGAATATGATCTGTATTTGCAGTTAAATTAGATTCAGCCGATTTACATTTTTCAGCATTTGACATACTTCTAGTCCTTTAGTTTTTCCGCAAGGTAAGATGCTGCCATGTCTTTATCTGCATGCCCCTGTTGAGCGGCTCGCTGAAAACGACATAATCCAGCTGGTACTAGATCGAGTTGAAGATGAACCTGTTGCGCTGCATCCATGATTAATTCAGCATCTTTAATTGCATTTTTAATGCTGAAATTTGCTGAATAATCCTGATTTAAAATAGCTTTACTTTTGAGCTGAAAATAGCCGTTATCCATAGGACTTCCAGACACTACATCTACAACAAGTTGCGGATCAATGCCCAGACCTTGAGCTAAACTAAGACTTTCAGCGAGTCCATTGGTTAATGCAAAGACCCAACTATTTAATGCAAGTTTTAAACGAGAACTTGCACCAATTTCGGTTGAAATCCAGAAAGTTTTTTTACCAATCACATTTAGAATTGGTTCAATGCGTTGCCGTTGTTCTAAAGGTCCTGATGCTAGAAAAATAAGTTGTGCCTGTTCCGCAGGTAGACGGGTACCCTGCATGGGTATGTCATAAAATATGATGCCGTGTTTATCCGCGAATTGTTTGAGGTGAGAGGTTGCTTCTAGTCCAACTGTGCTAAGTTGAATCCAGATTGTACCTTTAGAAATCCTTGTAGAAGCAGAGCGAATGGTATCCTCCACAGCCAAGCCATCTTTAAGAACCGTCAAAATGACATCTGCATTTTTAACCGCTTGTGCAGCAGTTTCAAAAATGGATAAGCCTTCTTTTTGTAAATCTTGCGCTTTTGCTAAAGTACGGTTCCATACATGGACGGTATATCCATAACGATGTAAGTTTCTGGCAATTGGCTGACCCATTAACCCTGTACCCAAGACAGCAATTACTGGTTTATGGATTGTATTCATGTGCTTATTCCTTAAGTTTATTTGGGAAATATTTTACTGGAATGATCATTCCAGTAAAGGTTAAATAAAAACGGATACTTTAACTGGAAAGTATCCGTTTATTTTTATAAGCATTGCAAAGCAGTTTCCAAGACATCGGATAAGCATTGTTTTCGTTGTTGCTGATCGCATCCTTTTCCCAAAACGCGCATGCCTTGCATGGTATTGACAAAGAAATTTGCTAAAGCTTCAGGATTTTTGTCAGGTGAAATTTCACCTGATTCCTGACCACGAATGATAAGTTTTTCATATGCTGTTTTTAGACGCAGAAAATTGTGCTGGATTTGTTTAGCAATATTTTCATCATGTCCTGCAAGTTCCAGTGCGGTATTGGCAACCAGACATCCACGCTGTTTAGGGTCACTGAGTTCATCTTGCATAATGGAAGTCAGCAATTCACGAATCAGTATTTTAACATGCCCCTGACCAGATAAATGTTCAACATTTGCAAGGGTAATGTTTTGATAACATTTTAGAGCTTCCTGGAATAATCCTTGTTTGTTCTCAAAGGTGTTGTACAAGCTACTACGAGATAGACCTGTGCCATCAACAAGGTCTTGAACAGAGGTTGCCGCATATCCATGCTCCCAAAATACGTGCATGGCTGCATTTGCAATTTCATCGGGTTCAAATTCTTTATTACGCATGATAGTAATCTGGAATGATCATTCCAGATTACTATCACATATGTCTTTGATCAGGTCAATCAAATATTGGAAGCTAATCGCTAAAAAAATAGATATATTTGAAAATTATAGAGAAAATTGTAAGAATTTAGAGTGTTTTGATTGTACATTATTGTTTTGAAAAGCAATATTTCTCATTGCTGAGATCAATAAGTGGTGTAATTCGCAACTTGTATAATCTAGAAATATTTATCGGTTATTTATTTTCTTTCCCAATTGGAAATACCGCGAAACATCAGACGAACCTGGGTAACGGCTTGGGTAATAAATTGTTGTTGATGTAGCTGTAGTTCTGCATTTTGAAACTGACGGGATAGATTGATCCATGTCATTGCCCAAGTAAAAGACATGTTAATTAGAATGGTCGATAAAACTTTTAAATCATGTTCATACTGGATATGTTGCATGCTATCGATTTTCTTTAAATCATTTGCAAGATCATCGATCAGAAACGTAATCTCTCTTAAAATCGCCTCTCGGACAGTGGTTGAACCACCCCATCGCTCAGCAATCATAAAAATCCATGATTCAGGATCTTGTGTAACTGCTTTAAAGAATAGCTCAATACTATCCTGTGTGGAGTGATGTTGAGCGTGGATATAACCTTGTCCCAATTGGTGAAGAACATGTTTTAAATTGAGAGAAACCTGATCTACCAGTTCTTTTCCCAGTTCATCCATATCTTCAAAATGGCGATAAAATGCTGTAGGAACCAGACCAACTTCACGTGCAACTTCTCGTAAGCTAATACTTGAAAATGAACGACCAGACGTACTCAAACGTAAAGCCGCTGCCAATAATGCCTGACGACTTTGTAGTTTACGTTCATCCCGAATTGACATTCTGTGTCCTAGAAAAAATATTTTGCAGAGTCTATCAAAAAATGCCCGGTTTTGAATAATGAATAAATTGTTTAACTTTTGCATTTATTTAAAAACTTGCTTGGTAGAAACTAAGCTTTTCTT
>NZ_OOGT01000089.1 GCF_900323515.1 Acinetobacter stercoris
AATTAGTACATATTATTAATTTTTTGACAGTATAATGTCATGCCGAGTATGTTTTAAATTTTGAGTTGTAATTTTTTCTGTATGAAGGGTCTAGTCGCAACGTGTGAGTGATTGATTTTGTTGAATGGTAATAAGCTAATTAATCAAATCTGTGTTGTTGATAGATATTGTCTGATTTGTAATTGAATAAAATTTTAGAGTTGTTCTTATGTGGCATGGTAGCTATGATTTTGATGTGATCAAATCAGGTAATGCGAAGGATTTCATATTTTTACTGACACATGTGATATGTCTTATAGTTGTATAAACCTGAATATTGTTATGTGCCGCCAATTTGTAACTTTAATTTTTAGTAAAAAACAGCTGAATCTGCTATTATGGTTTTATGTTTATCAAATTTGGAATAAGGTCAATATATATGCAGAGAGAGTTTAGCTGCTAAAAGCCGAGGTGGTAATTAGAGATCTAATAGGGTGAAGATAGCATATATCAGAAAGAGTATTGTTTAAAAAATAAAAAATTTGCCATTGATTTGATAATCAATTATGTGATTAACCTTATGTGTATTTGCAAAAATTGATATGCATAAATATTTTAATAAATAATTATGCCATAAAAAATGCTGTGAAACTGATGCAGTCTCACAGCATTTTTAATTATGCACTGGCACGACGACGCTCAACTTCAGTTGAAGGTGCTTGCTCTTTATCCTTCACTAGTTCCACATTGAATGTGATGTGTTTAAATGGTTTGTCTACACCACGACGTACAATTTCAGCAGTGTCATTCACATCAATAGCAGTTGCTACAAGACCATCACGAGTTGCGAATGCAAAGTCATCCCAAAGATATTGGTCACCTTCAATATTAAATTGAGTCGTTAATTTGCGATAACCCGGCGCAGAGACAAAGTAATGCACATGAGAAGGGCGATTACCATGACGACCAAGTTTATTTAATAATGCTTGAGTTGTACCTTCTGGTGGACAACCATAACCGACAGGCATTGTGGTTTGAGCAACATACTGACCATTAGCATTCGAGATGATGGTACGGCGTAAGTTAAAGTCAGATTGAGACTTATCAAAGAATGAATAATTACCTAAGTTGTTGGCATGCCAAACTTCAACTTTAGCACCTTCAATAGGCTGGCCTTCAATATCAGTAACTTGACCTTCGATAAACAAAGTGTCAACTTTATCTGACTCTGAGCCATCATCCATACGGGCAAAACCTACTGACTCAGGAGCACCAGCCACATATAAAGGCCCTTCAATGGTGCGAGGTGTCCCACCTGTAATTCCTGCCTTAGCATCTGCTTCGTCTGCCCGTAGATCTAAATAGTGTTCAAGACCTAAGCCAGCTGCAAGTAGGCCAAGTTCATTGGTTTGACCTGCATCAGTAAAATACTCCAAACCTTTCCACAATTCAGTTTGTGAAATATCCAAATCTTCAATCGCTTGGAACAAATCGCCGACTAAACGAACAACAATCTGTTGAATACGTGTATCAACAGGACCTGTTGCTGTATCTACGTTCATTTTTTTTACTAATTGATCAATCTCTTGACGATTCATACATATTCTCCTTAAGTATGAAAAAGTTGCTGTGGGGCCGGGCTTGCTATAGAGCATTTAGCTCACTTCCTTGCTCCAAAAATTTGTTCAACATGGTGTGAACTGATTTTGAGTTTGAAAACATTATGGCGTTTGTTTTCAATCATTTTTTCGCTTCTGCAATGTCTTTTTTATACCCTAATCTAAGGTAATACCTTTGAATAGACTGAAAATAGTATTTTTATATACTTAAAAGGTATATAAACTTGATGCCTTTTTTAGATGTAGAAACATATAGTCAATTTCCTTGTCGATACGAAATCTGGCTCAAAGCAGCTATGTGCCTATAATTATTGGGTCGTATTAAAACCGTATTCGAAACAGAGAAGATTCTATTAAAAAATTTGATTAGGGTTAAAGTGATAGATACCTCTATCAATGAAAGTCATATATATTTTGCAACAAAGCTTAGTGTAATTAGTTTGGTAAAGCCATTTAAGCCTGAAGCAATCTATTACGATAAAATGAAATTTTTAGGTTAACTAGACTAACTAGGTACAGAGTACAAAAACAAGAAAAAGAAAATTACAGAAGAAATGTTTCAAATAGTATTTTTGTGACCAAATTTAGTCACAATTTATAGGGGATTTTACCTATATGAATAAGAGCAAATTGATATTTTATTTATAGTAAATATTTATGCATTTAAGCAAAATTAAATATTTCTACAAGAAAAATTCTTAACTCAACATAGATTCATCCTTATATTTCCATGCCACCTTTCACGACTAAATTAAGTCATGCGCTAGACGATCTTACACAGCGTCAACAAGGACTTGAGCAATAAAAAGGGTGTGGTAAATGATAGGGAAATATCTAATATCTGTGGCGATGACCACATTTCTATGCAGTGGAGCAACTTTAGCGATTGCAGCTGAGAATGGTGGAAGTGCTTATCCTGATGGAACAGAAAGCTTTTTTGGGGGGGCAATGCCTCCACCAGGTATGTATCTCGTAAGTTATAACCAATATTACAACGCAGACAAATTTAAAAATGATCATCCTGTTTTTGATGATTTTAAAATCGATACTTTTGCAACGGTGGCACGTGGTGTTTATGTCAGTGACAAAACATTTTTAGGTGCCACGTGGGGGATGCACGCTTTTCTTGTTTATGCCAACGCAGATTTAACCCTAGGGGGTCATCAAGATGACCACATAGCGATGGGCGATGTGATTATCGATCCATTTTTATTGGGTTGGCATAAAGGAGATTGGCATGTTGCTACAGGTGTTGATTTCTATATTCCTGTGGGTTCTTACAACAAGGATCGTCTCGCGAACATTGGACGAAACTACTACACCATTCAACCGATTGTTTCGACAACCTACCTCAACAAGCAAGGTATAGAAGTCAGTACCAAATGGATGTACGACATTAATTTTGAAAATAAAGACACCAACTATACGTCTGGTAATGCCTTGCATGTGGACTACTTAGTTGCAAAACACATGGGGCCTTTGGCTGTAGGTGTTGGTGGTTATGTTCATCGTCAGCTAGAGGGTGACTCAGGAGAAGGTGCAATTTTAGGTGATTTTAAAGCCAAAGCAGCGAGTGTTGGTCCCCAAGTTCGCTATCAGTTCCCACAAGGTTATGCCATCGCAGCGAAATATCAAAAAGAGTTTGACGTTGAAAACCGACCTGAAGGTCAGAAGTTTGCAATAGATATCACCATTCCTTTTTAAATGATTTTGAACACATTGAAATCCAAATATAAGCGCAAGCATACAGAGGTGAATTTATGAAAATAGAACATCAAGAATATGCAACTGGCAGTGTAAGTGCTGTTGATTATTTAGTTGTGAATGAATATTCAGGCGGGATTGTGGGTCCAAGTCAACGCATGCTTGGTCCTTTAAAAAATGGCGGGACTTTAAAAACAGGTACACCGCCAGGCTGTTGGGGTCCAATGATTACACCTGCATTTCAAGGCGGGCATGAAGTCACGCTTCCTGTGGCGATTGAAGGTGCAGAAGTGGGCGATGCCGTTGCCCTAAAAATTAAACAGATGAAAGTGACATCCATTGCAACCTCTTCAGGGGTCATGCAATTTGTGGAAGGGCGTTATAAGGGTGACCCCTTTGTTGCGAAATACTGCGAAGCATGCGGTACAGAACAACCAGCAAGTTATGTAGAAGGCATTGGTGATGATGCTATTCACTGTAAAAATTGTGGTGCGGAAGTCAGCGCATTTCGTTTCTCACATGGTTATGTGATTGTTCTTGATGAAGAAAATAAAGTGAGTTTGACGGTTAATCAAGAGATTGCCAACAAACTTGCAGGCAATGCCAATGAACTTGCAGCACTGCCTGAACATGCAGCACAACATTCTATTTTATCGCTTGCACGTGCAGATATGCCTGGTGTTGCAGCCCATATGCGCCCATTCCTTGGCAATATTGGGACTACGCCATCTCGTGACTTGCCTGACTCTCATAACTGTCATGACTTTGGTCAGTATCTGATTGATGCACCACACAAATTTGGCATGACGGAAGAAGAGCTGATTGCTGCAAAAACCGATGGTCACATGGACACCAATTCGATTCGTCCTGGCTGTATTTTGATTTGTCCTGTCAAAGTCCCGGGTGCAGGTGTGTACATGGGAGATATGCATGCTCAACAAGGCAATGGTGAAATTGCAGGTCATGCAACCGATGTTTCAGGTGAAACCGAGCTGCAAGTTGAAGTGATTAAAGGTTTAAGCATTGATGGTCCGATTCTTTTACAAGCTTGGGATGACTTACCGCCTATGGCACGTCCTTTTAGCAAAGAACAACGTGAAAAAGTCAAAGCGCTTGGTGAACGTTGGGGGCAAACCGAGATTGAAGAAAGTGGCCCAATTACCTTTATGGGTACTGGGAAAAACTTGAACGATGCCACTGAGAATGCCCTAAACCGCGCTGCAAAAACCACAGGTTTAAGTTATGACGAAGTCATGAACCGCTGCACGATCACAGGATCGATCGAAATCAGCCGTTTACCTGGCATGGTGCGCGCAACTTTTCTTTGCCCAATGCCTATTTTAGCCAAACTCGGCATCGCAGATTTAGTCCGCGAACATTATCAACTTTAACGTAATGCATACCTTGGGCTGTGTGCAGGATCGTGATCATTGCAGCAGCTTGAGGAAATAGAACCGTCACATCTATGTGTCTAAAAAACTTGAACAGGAATGTCATATGAACAGTAATGCAAAGCTTCGTTGGGGCGATTTATATCCAGAACTTGGGATTGAGCCTATTCCAACAGAACCGTGTATTTCACCAGAAATATATCAAGAAGAAATTGAAAAAGTTTTTTCGAAAGTGTGGTTAAAAGTGGGTCGTGTGGAAGAAATTCCGAAAAAAGGCGACTACAAAGTCAAGCGTTTAGACTTTGCTAAAACCTCAGTGATTTTAATGCACGGCAAAGATGATGAAATTCGTGGTTTTCACAATATTTGTTCGCACCGCGGTAACAAAGTGGTTGTCGAAACAGACAATGAAACTTTTGGTTCAAATAAAGCCGCAGTCGTAACCTGCCGTTTTCATGGTTGGGTGTACGATGCCAAAGGTGATCTGGTTAATGTGCCTGAAGAAGAGAAATTTACCTCTTGTTTTGACAAAGGTCATAACGGTTTAGCACCTGTGCGTACCCAAGTATGGGAGGGGTTTATTTTCGTTAACCTTGATAACGAAGGCACTCAGTCTGTAGAAGAGTTCTTGGGTGATATGGGCAAACACTTAGGCAGTTATCCATTCCATGAAATGGAAGAATGTTTTGCCTATAACACTTTATTGAACTGTAACTGGAAAGTGGCACACGATGCTTTTGCTGAGGCATATCACGTTGCAACGATTCATGCAGGTTCATTCCCAAATGTCTTTGCTTCTGGTTTGCAAGAAGTTCAGTTGTTTGGCGATCACCGTACATGTGCGGTGTGTTTAACCAAAAATGCCAATCCAAAACCTGCTGCGGCACTTTCGGGTGAAATTTCGGGTGCATCGTTGGTGAATCATTATGAACGTGTGCAATTACCTAAATCTGTCAATCCAAATGACCGTGATGACTTCTCATTTGAACTGTCTGTGATTTTCCCAAATATTTTGGTGCATGTGACTGAAGGCGTGTGGTTTACCCATCAATTTTGGCCTGTGGGTCACAATCAAACGCGTTGGGAAGGGCGTTATTACATTCCTAAAGCGAAAACCTATTCTGAGCGTTGGGCACAAGAATTTGCACAAATCTTACAGCGCAATGCATGGTTAGAAGACACAGCGACGATGGAAGATACGCAAGAAGCGCTTGAGTCTAAAGCCAAAAAAGTCATGCATTTACAAGATGAAGAAATCTTGATTCGTCATGGTTATCACGTTCTTGAACAATATCTGAATCGCGCATAAGGAGCATGCACATGTCAAACATCATTTCACAATTGCCCGCTGACTTTGCCACCCTAGAACCCTTTGTGGCGAAATGGGCATTAGGTACAGGAAAGCAACGTCACGAAGCGCGGTTAGATTCGACTAAAGCTGAGTTACAAACATTCTATGATGCAATTTTACCTGAAATGCGCAAATTGCTTGCAGCGCTTGACCAATATGCATTGGGGACCTTGCCTGAAGAATTGCACAAGTTGTATTGGCTAAGTCTGAGTTTTGCAGAAGTTGCACCACATATTGAGCTGTATAAAGGTTCAGTCGGTGTGCCCTATGCCTTTGCAGAAAAGCGTTTCATTTATGAAACAGGCAACGTAGTCAACGTTTAAAAGGATCTCAAGATGAGCCAACACAATCTAGAACAGCGTTTAAATGCTCTGGAGGCCTGTGAGGCGATTCGTAGCCTGATCGGCCGTTATGCGACAGCGGCCGATCAACGCAACAATCCAGCCATTTTGCAGCATCTTTTTCATGATGATGCGGTGTGGTGTGCCAATGGCTTTGGAGCATATCAAGGGCGGGACAATATTTTAAAAGGATTGTCGAGTATTGCAGAAGCACAAGTGCTGTGGAGTCTGCATATTATGGCAATGCCCGATATTGCAGTACTTGATCAACATCATGCTGAAGCAACTTGGATGCTATGGGAAGTCTGTAACTTAGCGACAACGGGTCAGACAGCCAAAACCAGTTGTTTAGGTGGATTTTATAAAACTGAAATACGGCTTAATGATGAAGGCGAATGGAAGTTTGAACATGTCGAATTGAATTTAACCTTCAATCAACCTTTTCCAAACACAGACATATAGACATGGCATCAGTACAGCCAAAAAGGAATTTAAAATGAGAAAAATCGCAATTATTGGTGGTGGGCAAGCAGGTTTATTATTGGCGTTTTCGTTACTTGAAAACAAATATGATGTCACTTTATATGTAGATCGTCCTGCGGATGAGCTTTTACATGGTCGTATGGTCAGTACAACCATGTTCTTCGCAAATACCTTAGAGTTTGAACGTAAACTTGGGTTGAATTTTTGGGATGGAAAAGCACATCACGGTCAAGCGATACATGTCGATTTTCGTGGTCCAGATGGCTCAATTGCATTGCCATTAACAGGCTTCTTGCATGAGAACAAAGGCATTGCGATGGATCAACGGACCAAATATCAGCGTTGGTTAGAAGAATATCCACGCCGTGGCGGCAAGTTAGTGCTGCAAAATGTCAGTCCTGAAGATTTAGAGCAGATTGCAGCAGAGAATGATCTCACGATTTTAGCGGCAGGCAAGGGCAACATCACCAGTTTGTTTAAACGTAATGAGTCACGTTCAGTACATCAAACACCGCCACGAAAATTGGCTGCAGCTTTGGTGGTGGGTGATGACTTGTGTGGTCCACAGAGCTGGCAAGGTCAACCTTCACAAACCTTACATTTTAACTTTGTCGCAGGTGCGGGCGAATACTTCAGTATGCCGTTTTATAGTCATACGCATGGTCCATGCCGCAGCTTTTTGTTTGAATGTGTGCCTAATGGTCCAATGGATATTTTTGATGATGTCAGCAATGGCGAAGAAATGATGCAACGCATGAAAGAAGCCGTTGCAAAAGTAACGCCTGATCAAAGTTTCCGTATGGCCGATAACATGGAGCTGAGTGATCCAAATGCGTGGTTAAAAGGTGCATTCCGTCCTGAAGTGCGTGATCCTGTTGCGACCTTAGCAAATGGCGCGAAAATTTGGGGCATTGGTGACACGGTGATTGTCAATGACCCAATTGCAGGTCAAGGTGCGAACAATGCAACACGTATGGTTGAGCATTATCTTCAAGCGATTTTAGCACATGGTGATCAGGCATTTAGTGCAGATTGGATGCAAAACGTGTTTGAACAATTTTGGAATGAATCAGGTCGATATACCACTGATTTTACTAATTTATTGCTCAATCCGCCGAGTGAAAGTCTTCTACAAGTGTTAGGTGCGGCATCTCAAAATCAAGTGATTGCAGATGATTTTATGGGGCACTTTAACAATCCGCGTGGTTTTTGGCCTGCAGTCGATGGTGAAGCAGGTGCAAAAGAATATCTCTCACGCAAGGAGTTCCAACATGCAGCTGCTTGAACGATTGTGGCAGGACGTTGATTTGGCTGAGGCAAAATCGTTGCGTCAAGCTTTCGGCAGATTTGCCACAGGGGTCGCGATTGTGACCTGTCTAGACCAAAACCAACAGCCTATAGGCTTAACCATTAACTCATTTAGTTCGGTGTCTTTAGATCCAGCTTTGGTGTTATGGAGTTTAGTTAATCATTCACCAAGCCGTGAAGTATTTGAATCGGCTGAATATTTTGCCATAAACATATTGGCATCACAGCAACAAGAGATTGGTTTGAACTTTGCGAAACCCATTGCGGATAAATTTCAGCATGGCACTTGGAAGCTCCACGACCACAAAGCACCTGTTTTAGAAGATTGTGTGGTGCAATTTATCTGTAAGCGTGAGCAGCAAATTGCCGCTGGGGATCATCAAATTTTTATAGGTAAAATTGAACACTGTCGCCACAGTAACCAACGTCCGCTGTTGTTCTGCAAAGGTCAGTTCAATGAATGGCCTGAGTATAAGGAGGTTTCATGACAGACTTAAAGCAAAAAGTGGTCTTGGTGACGGGTGGAGCAACACATATCGGGCAAGCCGTTGTACAAGAGCTGAAAAGTTTGGGTGCAGAAGTCATTATTGCTGACATTAACCAAACACAGGGTCAGCTTGTTGCGCGAGCCACTCAAGCGCGCTACGAATACCTTGATCTTGCCAATGATGACAGTATTCGTGCATTGAGCCAAAAGCTGACGCAGTTGGATATAGTAATAAATTTGGCATGTTTATACGAAGATCACGGTTCTCAATCGACCCGTCAAGATTGGCAAAATACTTTTAATGTGACGGTGTTTGGTCATGCTGCCTTGGTTCAGGCTTGCCGTCCTTTGCTGCAAAGCAGTGAGGATGGTGCAGTCATTAACATCAGCAGTGTCAGTGCACGTATTGCGCAAAAAGAGCGTTGGGTCTATCCCGCTTCAAAAGCGACCTTAGAGCAACTGACAAAGAGTATGGCATTAGATTTGGCTCAAGATGGAATTCGAGTACATGCTTTATCTTTAGGATGGACTTGGTCTGTGCCCATGCAAATGATCTCGGGAGGCGATCGTGCCAAAACTGATCGTGTGGCAGGACGTTTTCATGTATTGGGTCGTATTGCAGATGCTGAGGAAGTGGCTCAGGCTTTGAGTTTACTGTGCAGCCCGAAAGCCAAGTTGTTGACGGGCAGTGTGATTCATGCAGATGGCGGCTATCACATTTTAGGTCCTGAAGCGACAGAGTCACCGATTGAGGAGTTAAGCCAATGAATATCAAAATGAGCAATGTGGCAGAAAAATTCTTATGCTTAACTTCTGATGTGGCACAAGGTGAGGGTTTACAGGTCATTATTGAGGGTTATCCGCCCTTGGCGGTTTTCCATTTAGACGATGGTGAGTTTTATGTGACAGATGACACCTGTACCCATGGTGATGCTTCGTTGGCTGATGGTGAGATTGATGGTTGTGAAGTGGAATGTCCTTTCCATGCAGGCGCTTTTGATATTAAAACAGGCGAGCCTTGCGGCGCGCCGTGTACGATTGCACTGAAAACCTATCCATCCATTGTACGTGAAGATCAAGTTTACTTAGTGGAGTAAGGCCAATGTATAACATTCAAATTGATGGTCAAAGTGATTTTCATTGTGCGCCAGATGATGTCTTACTCAGAGCAGGTTTGCGAGAAGGGTTGGGTATTCCGTATGAGTGCAATGCAGGCGGATGTGGGACGTGTAAAATTGAAGTTTTGTCGGGTGAGGTGGAAAACTTGTGGGAAGATGCCCCAGGTTTAAGCGACCGTGACAAACGTAAAGGACGGCTGTTGGCATGCCAATGTCGTCCCAAATCTGACTGTGTCATCAAAGTTCGTTTAGATGAACAGTGCGTGCCGAAAGTGTTGCCAAAGAAGAAAAAGGTGACGTTAAAGCATGTGCAATTTGTCACACATGATATTTTAGAAGTGCATTTACAGTCAGATGAACCTGCACAGTTTATTCCTGGTCAATACGCCTTAATTTGGGTAAATCAAACCTTATTACGTGCTTATTCCATGTCAAATTTGCCCAATGATGAGGGTGTTTGGGTATTTCAAATACGCCGTGTACCTGAGGGTAAAATGACCAATTTGCTGTTTGATGAGCAATCGCGTCAGCAAGCTGAAATTCAGATGGATGGACCTTATGGTTTAGCACATTTACAAGAGCAGCCACGCCCGATTGTTTGTGTAGCAGGCGGTTCAGGGCTTGCGCCTATGCTTGCGATTGCACGAGGTGTGGCTGTAAATCCACATTTACAACATCATAAAGTGTGGTTTTTTCATGGCGGGCGTGAACAACGTGACTTATTTACAGAAAACCAACTTCGTGAATGGACGGAGCTGGGTGATCGGCTGAATTATGTGCCTGCGACATCTTCGGAGCTGATAGACGGTATTCGTTCAGGATTTATCCATGATGTTATCAATGAAGTCTTAGGTGAGCAGCTGATTCAACATGAAATATATTGCGCTGGACCGCCGCCGATGGTGCAATCGATTGAGCAGATGGCGCATCGGGCAGGGATTCCGCAACAACAAATACATTTCGATCGTTTCTTCTAAAAACAATCATGATCCTGCTGAAAATTTTCAATCTAGCGATGGTTAACCCATCGCTGGTATAGATTTTTCCCGACACAACAACACCATATTAATAATTTGCGCTATCGACTCAGTCCCTAATTTTTGACGGATATGCGTGCGATGAATCTCTACCGTTTTATGACTGATATTGAGCATCTGCGCGATGTGTTTACTTGATAATCCATCGACCATCAAATTGATAATTTCGGTTTCACGCGGAGACAATGAGTTCAGTTTGACCATTTGTTGTTGGCGTTTTTCTTCTTCAATGAAGCTTTGTTCTGCAAGTTGCAATGATGCTTGAATTTGATTCAGCATATGTTGTGGGTTAAATGGCTTCTCCAGAAAATCAAAAGCACCTGCTTTCATGGCATTGACAGACATTGGAATATCGCCATGACCCGTCATAAAGATGATGGGCATACGGATTTTCTGCTGATTTAATTGTTGCTGTAGTTGTAAACCGCTCATGCCCCGCATACGAATATCTAGAATCAAACAGGCGGGGGTATGCGGGCGTTGATAATTTAAAAATTCAGTGGCGCTGTTAAAGGTTTTATTTTCCAATTGTACCGATTCGAGTAACCATGTTAATGAATTACAAATATCTTGATCATCATCAATAATATAGACAATGGGCTCTAAAACTTCAGAATTGGCTACATACATTTTGCACGCTCCTTTGCTGCCAAAGAAATATTAAAGATTGCACCGGTATCACCTTCACAGACCCAAAGATAACCTTGGTGACTTTCTATAATGCTGCGCGATAAGGTTAAACCAATGCCCATACTGTCACTTTTACTTGAATAAAAAGATTCAAATAGTTGTTCTGGATTTTGTCCTTGTAAACCAGGACCATTATCTGCAATCGCAATGCGGGCGTATTGATTGTATTGCCATGTGCGAATGTAAACATCGCGCTGACTGACAGGGTTTTTTTGTAAGGCATCGACTGCATTAAAAACGAGATTAATGATGACTTGGCTAAATAGCGTTTCATCAGCCTGAATATAAAGAGGGTGTACATTTAGTTCGTAATGAACTTTACAGTCGCCTTGTTCTGCTTTTAACCGAATTAATGGATGTAAATCTTGGATCAGGCTGTTGAGTGAGTGATGTTGGAAATTGGCTTCACCTTTACGTAAAAAGCTCCGCATACTATGAATAATGCGATTTACTCGTTGAGTTTGATCCAAGGCTGAATTTAATGCTGCAATGGTTTCAGGGGTATTCGCTAGACCATTTTGAATACGAATAATACTGCCGCCCACATAGTTGTTGAGCGCGGCAAGGGGTTGGTTTAGCTCATGTGCTAGAGCTGTTGCAAGCTCGCCCATAGTTTTACAGCGTGACATATGTCCCAGTTGTTTTTCTCGGGTACGGGCAATCTGCTCTGCCTGAATACGTTCCGTAATATCACGATAATTGATTAAAATTCCTTGAATATTAGGATGATTTAGTAAATTTTTAAAACTAGCTTCATGGTGATGCCATTCGCCATTGTGGTGCAAAATACGATAATGCAGTACACCATCGTAAATTTGCGTTGGATGTTTAAACAAAGTCTGGCGTATTGCGGTTCTGTCATTTGGGTGAATAACGCTCAACACATTTTTGTTTAAAACAAAGCGATCACGATACCCCAAAATGCGCTGTAAAGAGGCACTTGCATATAATAATTTGCCTTGAGGGTCTAGAATAGCAATACCATCAGCAGAATTTTCTAATAAAATTTTAAAGTATTGGTCTTTAGACTGAAGTGCGTACTGATATTTTTTGATTTCACTAATATTACGAACTAAAGCCAAAAGTTTAGGCTGTTGCTCTATTTCAACTGTCTTTAAACAGACTTCAACTGGTATTTGTTGCTTATCTTTTGACTCAATGAGCCATTCAAAAGTAATAGCCTCATCTGTAGACGCTGCTACTTGTTGAACTTTTTTAAGTGCATGATGTAAATCGAAACCTTGATGAAAAGCACTGATCTTTTCAACGTTCATGTGAGTCAGTTCAGACTTACTATATCCTGTAAGCACAACAGCGGCCTCGTTCACATCCATGAATTGTACACTGCCAATATCATGTACAAAAATGGCATCGCCTGCTTTATCAAAAATGGTTTGATAATAATTTAAACTGGTCATTCTATGTCCTTACCTGAGATGGCTTCCTGCGATCGGGTAGAGGTGATGGATTATCGTGACTGATAAAACATTGTTGTTATATGATATTATATTGCATGAATGAGGTGTATGATGCAATGACATGAAAGGTTAGATTATATACTTTAAACATATGTAATAAAGCATGTGAAATATTGAATAGTGATTGCAAAATTCGAGGTTATTCAGGTTTCTATTACATCTAAATTGTTACTTAAATTTGCGTAGATAAGCGGGATTACTTTAAATGATTGAACTTCTCATTAAATAAGTTTAATCCCTCATAAAATTCGAAGGAGATATTTTTTAATCTATATCACTAATGGGATTAATTTTATGCCATTTATGTTTTATTTTCACAAAATTCAGCCCAATCCCCCATTAAGCCTTTACGTTTTTCGAGATAAGCTCCACGTAAATATGCAGCCTCAACTTCGTCAGGCAGTTTATGTGCAAGGACATGTTCACAGACTTCACGAGGGTAATCAGTTTTGTCTGCTGACCAATCACGGAAAGTAGACCGAAAACCATGTGTTGTAATCACTCGATTTTGTTTAGGATCAATATAGCCTAAGCCATTTTCTTTAAACTTCTGTTCATGCATACGTTTAATTAATGTGGTTAATGACATATCAGACAGCATTTCACCACTACGCGGTGCAGGGAATATAAACTCTTGTGGCTGACTATAAGGTTGAATTGATTTAAGCAAATTAATGGCTTCTTTAGATAGGGGAACTCGATGTTCCTTTTCCGCTTTCATTCGTTCTTTAGGAATAATCCAAACCTTATTCTTGAAATCAATTTCCTGCCATTTAGCTCCAAAAATTTCACCAGAACGACAGGCTGTTAAAATTGCAAATTCTAGAGCTTTAGGTGAAATTCCTATTTTCTGTCTCAGATGTTGAATGAATTCATAAACCTGTTCATAAGGTAACGATGGATGAGGGCGTGATTCCTGCTTTAAATTCCCCAAGATGGGTTCAAGATTGCCTTTCCATTCGGCAGGGTTGTCACCTACAAAATATCCCATGGCCTTAGCATAATCAAAAATGGTTTCTATACGACCACGAATACGTTTAGCTGTTTCGTTCTTCTCAGCCCAGATAGGTCTAAGAACTTCAGCAATATCAACTTTAGTAATTGTACCAATACTAATATTACCTAGAGTTGGATAGATATAGGTTTCTAATGTAGATGTCCATTGTCCGATATGTTTTTCATTTTTGAGTTCACGGGTTTTATTAGTAATAACAACTTCTGCGCATTCACGGAATGTTTTATCGCGCATTTTTTGAATATGAAACTTCTCAAGTTGTTCTTGTTTATACGCAATTGGATCAATACCATTTCGTATTTGTAATCTTAATTCAGTGGCTTTAGCACGAGCTTCAGCTAAAGAAACTTCAGGGTAGGGGCCAATCCCAATATCACGGCGATGAGGTCTTAGCTTCCCATCTTTATCTAACCGTTTGCCTACCACAGCACGTAAAATCCAGACACGGGAATTACCTTCGACGTTCAGGCATAAACCATCAACGCCTCCTACAGAGTGTCGACCTGTTGCTTTAATTTTTGCTACACTGAGTGCAGAGAGTTCCTTTGATTTTTTTGGCATGTCTTTATTTACCCCACAACTTACCCCTCATAAAATACTGGAATTAATAGGGTTAGACAAGACAGGTTAGGATGGTGAATTATTTAAGTATATGTAAAATATGTGTTTATAATATTTCATTGGACTGGTTGGGATAGTTGTTATACG
>NZ_OOGT01000203.1 GCF_900323515.1 Acinetobacter stercoris
AAATTAACTTAATAGTGACAATTTATTCAGAGCAACATTAAAAATTGAAATGATTGATGATGAAATATATTGATCCTGACTCCCATGTATTCCATCAATCCAGATCATATTGCTTTCAGACATATACGTAAAAAATTATAAATATCTATTATCCTCACATTATACAAAACAAAGATATCCAATTGAGACACCAATCTCAGGTATCAGGAATTGAGCATTCAATTGTTAGATACTAGAACTCAATACCCTATTTTAAGATACTATAAAGATTAAAAATGGGGATGGTTTATGGCTGTACATTTTCTTCATACTTCAGATTGGCATCTAGGGCAGTTTTTTTACGGACATTCCCGCCAATATGAACATGAACAGTTTTTAGCATGGTTGCTGGAGCAAATCAGATTAAAACAGCCTAATGCTTTGCTTATCGCTGGTGATATTTTTGATGTGATCAACCCTGCATCAACAGCCCAAAAACAGCTTTATCAATTTTTAGCAGATGCGCATGAAATTGCCCCACATATGCAAACGCTTATGATAGCAGGAAACCATGACTCTGGTTATCGTATAGAACAAGTTGAACCTTTATTAGAAAAATATAATGCAAAAACTGTTGGCGTAATTCGCTCTAACCAGCAGCAGGAATTTGATTTAGATCGTTTGCTTATTCCAATTTATGATTTCCAGCAAAATATTGTTGCCTGGTGTTTGGCTTTACCCTTCTTACGCCCTGCCGAGATTACCGGTTTTCAAGAAGGAATCTCTGATCCACTTGTTGCCATTCAAAATTTACATGAACAGCTCATCACTGAAGCAAAAAAGCGTAAAACCCCTGAACAGGCTCTTATTCTCATGTCACACGCTCATATGCAAGGTGCAGAAGAGTCTGAATCTGAACGATCCATCATTATTGGAAACGCTGAAGCTTTAAGCACTTCTATTTATGGTGATGACATTGATTATGTTGCACTTGGCCATTTGCATAAACCACAAAAGGTGACTCGGGCAAATATTCGTTACAGTGGTGCTCCTATTCCACTTTCATTTAGTGAATTGAATTATAAACATCAAGTGGTTGAAGTATGGTTAGATCCGTTAGCATCACCTGAATCAAAGTTTAAGTTTGAGATATTATCTATACCGAGATCAGTCGCTTTGCACCGTTTTTCAGGCGAACTGAATGAAGTTATGGCAAAACTCAAAAGTCTGGCCAGTGGTGAAATAGAGAATATTGATGAACGTGAATATGTTGATATCGAATATTATGCATTAACTCCTCCTCCTCTAGACTTACGTCAACAAATCGAAAATGCACTGCCTAAAAATCGCTACCGCCTAGTTCGTATTTGTCGCAAACATAAACTCAATCCTGAGGGCGATGTTGATAACTCTAAAATTGATCTGGCTCCTCCTACTCCTGAAAATCTGTTCGAACAACTTTGGGAAAAAATGGGGTATGAGGAAGACCAGGAAGCAAAACAGGATTTTCTCAGTTTACTTCAAGAAGCCCAAGATCAAATTAACGCGGATAGCCACTAGGAATAATTGATGAAAATATTACGTTTAGCACTCAGTAATTTAGCATCACTTGTTGGTGAGCAAGAAATTGATTTTGAAAAAGAGCCTTTGGCAAGTGCAGGTTTAATCGCTATCACAGGGAAAACAGGTGCAGGTAAATCAACACTTTTAGATGCCATGTGTCTGGCTTTATTTGATCAGATACCCCGCTTAAATGGTGCGATAGGTGCTTTACAAGATGTCAGTGGGCAAGGAATTTCAATTAAGGATTCAAAAAACATTCTACGCCGTGGTTGTGTTGCAGGTTTTGCCGAATTAGAGTTTCTTGCACTTGACCAAAAAAGATATCTGGCACGTTGGGAAATCAAACGTGCACGAAATAAAGTGGACGGGAATCTCAAAGTTGATCGTGCTGTAACCTGTTTGGAAGATGGACAAGTTCTTACACAAAAAATTTCAGAATGTACACCAACTGTACAAAAACTGATTGGTCTCAGCTTTGAACAATTTACCCGAGCTGTTTTATTGGCTCAATCTGAAGTGGGTGCATTTTTAAAAGCCAAAGATCAAGACCGTGCTGATTTATTGGAATATCTCACCAACTCAAGTATTTTTTCAGTTATTGGACAATTGTCTTATCAAAAAACTAAAACATTCACTGAAAAGTTAAAACAATATCAAGATCTTTTCGGACATATAGAACTTCTCACCCCTGAACAGATTCAGGTTATTGAAAATCAGCAAAAGGCTTTAGGTGATCAGATTCAGAAAAAAGAAAAACTGCTTAAAGAATATGAAAGCTCACAACGCTGGTATCAGACCAAATCGGAATTTCAGTATAAAATACAGGAAAAGCAACAAAGCTTAGATCTTCTGTTAATCCATGAACCAGCAATTCAATTAAAAAAAATACAGCTTCAACAATTGGAGCAATTTGCTGAAATCCGGTCAGTCTACCAACAGGAACAACATAGCCAACAACAACTACATTCGGTACAGCAGCAAATCTCTATCACTCAGCAACAATTTGCCGAGATTGAAAAACAGCAAAAAAATGCCTTACAAGAAATCCAGACTGCTGAACATACATTGCGTCAAGAACAAATACAGCAAGAAAAACTGCATCCTGTTTTGGAACAAGCACGACAATATGATGCAGACTTACATTATTTACGCCAGAGTTATACTGATCAAAACAAAAAACTCAACGAACTGTCTGATCAAAAAAAATCTATCGAACAACGCATTATAAAAATAGAACAACAGCAGCATCAAACTGAATTTCAGCAAAAAACCATCGCAACCAGTCTGGAACAGAGTCAAAATCTGGCTGCCTTTGATGATGAACCAACCTCAAATCAAGAGAAAATTCACAATATTTTGCTAGAATGGCAACGTTTAGAAAAATTTACCTCTAATAATGCCCACTTTAATATTGAAAACTTTAAGCAGCACTTTTCGAAATTAAAACAAGATATTGAAGTACAACAAAAACAGTTCGGAGATCTCGAATATCTAGAAAAACAGATTTTAAATGAACAACAAAAACTAGTGAATTTGCAACAACAGCAACATAATGTAGAAAAACTTGGACGAAGCCTAAGCCAGTATCAATTGCTAAATGAAAAATATTGTCATTATCTGGCTCACAGAGAACACCTTATTCCAACATGTCTGGAATTACAACAAAAAGTCGAACAAACCCAAAAAGACTACGAACAAGCCAGTAAGAAACTTAAACAATTACAAGATTTTTTACAGGAACAAAAACTTATACATGCTGCACACATTCAAGATTTACGTAAACAACTGAAGCCTGATCAGGCATGTATGGTTTGCGGTAGTACTGAGCATCCTTTTGTAGAACATACAGAGCATCTACAACAAAGCCTGACTCATATACAAAACAGTCAGGAGCAACAAGCAATCTTGACTAGAGATCAATCATTTACTCTTTGGCAACAAACACTTCAAAACTGGAATAAACAATCTAGCGAATTAAATAGTCTAGAACTTAATATTAATGAGTTTAAACAATCTGTTAATAGCAGTAAAAATCAGGTAATCACTGATATAAAAGCATCAAATTTATTACTTGATGCTAATTTAGATTTTGATGAGCTATTTAAACAATATCAACAACTCACAGATCAGCAAATACGAGAGTTAAACCTTCAGCAGAAAAAATATGAATCACTAACACAGGCACAACAAACTGTACGTAGTCTAAAGCGCCAACTTGAACAACAGCAAACGATTCAATTACAAATTGAAAAAATTGAGACCATGCAAAACAGCATTGTCGAAAAGCTAAATATTGAGTGGCAAGAAAAATGGCAACTAGAGCCCCAATCCTCTGCTCAACAGTTATTACAACAGATTCAAAAGCGACAGGTTCTGCTCCAGCAACAAAAGCAGATTAAAGAGCAATTACAAGATTATGTACAACAAAAACTACCTTTGCTAAAAAATCTAGAGCTATTGACAGAACAAATTGCAAAACAGAGCCAATCACTTGAAGAGCTTAAACAACAAGGTGTACAAGTAAGAAACCATCTGGTTGAGCTGATTCAGCAACATTGTGAGAAGAAGTTTAATGATGCCAGCACTTGGGCAAGCTACCTGACTGAACAGTTAAAAAGCCTAGATACATTTTTACAGCTCAAGCAGAAAACATTTAAAGATATTGATGAGCAATATCAAAAACAGCGCCTACATCTTAATGAACTTAAAAGTTCGGAACAGACGATCCAAAAACAAATCCAAGAACAGCAAAAACAACAGCAAAACTGGCAGGATATTCACCCTGATTTTTCTCAAACATTAATTGCTGATTTGCTCAAGGTGAGCCATCATGAAACTCAACAACTTCGTCATGATATTGAAAAACATCAAAATGCTGTAATCGAAACACAAAGCAGTATGAATACTTTAAAAGACCAGTTTAATGCGCATTTAAAAGATGCACCACAACTTAAACAAGAAGAGATACTTCATCATATTGAAACAGTAAATAAACAATTGACTGAGATAAAGACTGAATCTAATGATTTACAAGTTCGTTTAGCAACAAATGCACAACGTCAAAATGAACAAAAACAATATCAGTCACAAATTGATGAAATACAAAAACAAGTTCATCGCTGGGGAAAAATTTCTGAACTGGTCGGTAGTGCAGATGGTACCAAATTTAAGAAAATCGCCCAACAACACCATCTAGACATTCTAGTTGAATACGCAAACCAGCAGTTACAGCCTTTATCACCACGTTATCAACTACAACGTATTCCTGATAGTCTTGGACTGGCGATTATCGATCAGGATATGAATGGTGAAATCCGACCTGTACTCTCATTGTCTGGTGGTGAAACTTTCTTGGTCTCTCTTGCTTTGGCATTAGCTATTGCAAATATGGCATCTGGTTCAATGAAACTCGAGTCATTATTTATTGATGAAGGATTTGGAACGCTTGACCCTGCTTCATTACATATGGTGATGGACGCACTCGATCGTCTACAGAGTCAGGGACGTAAAGTCGTTCTC
Organism: Acinetobacter stercoris; assembly: GCF_900323515.1. Classification (GTDB taxonomy): domain Bacteria; phylum Pseudomonadota; class Gammaproteobacteria; order Pseudomonadales; family Moraxellaceae; genus Acinetobacter; species Acinetobacter stercoris. The sequence goes on from NZ_OOGT01000203.1 coordinate 5,062, forward strand.
ATTTCACATGTTCAGGAGATGCATGAACGGATTCCTGTACAAATCCAGGTCAAACCCTTAGGTGCTGGTGCAAGTACATTATCGATTGTAGGCTAAGTTCTTATTGATGTATCTCTTTCAGGTATTTTAAAAATAAATCATGACGTTTTATTTGTTAAGATACCTAGAGGCGACTTGCTATTTATATTGAGAATAAATATCCATGAGTGTACAACAACAGATAAAAACTCGAGATGCTGTTTCACCTGAAATTAGAGCTAGAGCTGCTAGTAAATCAACTTGGGTGAGCGTAGCAGTCAATTTCATTTTATCTATTGGGCAAATCATTATCGGGATTTTTTCCAAATCACAAGGTTTAATCGCCGATGGTATTCATACATTGAGTGATCTGGTCGCAGATTTCATTGTTCTTTTCGCTAATCACCATAGCCGAAAAGATGCTGATGATGATCATCCTTATGGTCACCATCGCTTTGAAAATGCTGCATCACTCATTCTTGGACTTATTTTATGTGCTGTAGGATTAGGTATGCTGGTCAGTGCCACACACAAGATTTTGCATCCTGAAGATATTCCACAGGTACATAACATCGCCCTTTATATGGCATTGGTTGCACTTATTTGTAAAGAAGCACTCTTTCGCTATATGTTGGCTGTTGCGAAGAAAGTAAAGTCGAGTCTACTGGTTGCCAATGCATGGCATGCCCGTTCAGATGCCGCATCCTCATTGGTCGTGACAGTGGGCATTATAGGCAATCTACTAGGCTATCCCATCTTAGATCCAATTGCTGCTTTGATTGTAGGTTTGATCATTATTAAAATGGGCTTTGAATTTGGCTGGAATTCATTAAATGATCTGATGGATAAAGCCGTGAATGACGAAGAACTCGAAGCGATTCGTCAAACACTTTTAAATACTCAAGGTGTACTCGGAGTCCATCAACTCAGAACACGAAAGATGGGAGATATGATTATTGTTGATGCACATCTTGAGGTTTATGGTGAACTTAATGTTCGTGAGGGGCATCAAATTGCAGTCAATGCCAGAAATGCAGTGATGGACAAACATGATGTGATTGATGTTGTCACCCATATTGATCCAGTATAAATATTATTCATGGTTCTCATTATACGCCATCATTTGTAGATACTTTACAGAACAAAAAGCCTTTAATTTTTAAAAGCTTTTTGTTCTATCTTCCAATAAAAATTCAATTACTTATCAGCTGGAAAAGCATTTGGTGCTGGAGCATATGTAGTGGCATCTTTAACTTGGTCTACTTCATTCTGGGCTATTAACTCATAAACAACTGTGCCAATGATACCTGTGTTATCTATTGAACCACTTGACGTATTTGCAGCATAAGCATCCTGTGGTTTCCCAAAAGTAAAAGAAGCCACAGCCTCATCACTTTTACGGAATCCCTGAATAATCAATGTATCATGTGGCGACAGAACATAACCTGAATTTTGTCTGGAAGCTGCACTTCCATTAATAACATCTAAACCATCAACACTCGTAACGATCTCAAATGTTTTATCCGTATTATTTTCATATTTCAGTTGATAACTTTGACCTTCTTTAGCTTCCAAATAGTAATTTTGACCATCTCTAAAAATTGGCAATATATGATCATCGTCATCAATAATAGATAAATTAAGTTTGCCAGCACCGATAGATATATTATTAATCTCTTTCCCAGAAAATTTCTTATCAGCATACTTAATTTGTGTTTCTGCTATCGGCAAATTTGAAATACGTTTGATATCTACCTCTTTAACACGAGAGTTAATTTCATCGCCCCATTTTGTACCCATCTTTTCATTTTCTGAAATTTGAGAATTATTAGACTCAGTAATATCTGTAGAAGATATTTCACTTTGTTTTTTACTACACGCTAGCAAAAACAAACAGAAC
>NZ_OOGT01000204.1 GCF_900323515.1 Acinetobacter stercoris
CTATTGTAAATAGTGAAGAGTAATAACAAAGCGATTAGGCCAAGTAAGCTATTACTGATATAAATGAGAAATGTTGAGTTAATTGAAAATGTTGAAAAGATTACAATGACAACAGTGATTAAACTAAACCAAAAAGCACGGTCACTTTTCCCCATAGGTCCAGCATAGCACCTTTCACGACCTATCAGAGGTGCCATGACTCCTGCATATTCACTTAATATTGAAAGAAAAATGGTTAAAAGAAGAAGNGCAGGCGAAATAAAATCAAATATAATTAAACTTATATAGAGTGCTGAGTCAGAAATAACATCACACAGTTCATTAAAAAAAGCACCCAGTCGCGACTGTTGATTAAATTCACGTGCTAGCATTCCATCTATGGCATTAAAAGCCATTCTGATCAACATCCATAATGGAAATAATAAAAGTAACCAGGAAACTGCATGGGTTGAAAAATATAAATATAAACTAGATGCTAGCAATATAGAGATAAACATGGCTGCCAAAGTAACTTGATTTGCAGATATGCCGATGTTGTAAATTTTTTTTACCAATGGACGCAAGAGGTTTTGAAATGCAGGTTTTAATTGATATATAGAAGGCATTATTATAGGTTAATCATTAATATTGAACTAATTTTAAGCATAAATTGATCTGTTAGACAAGGTTTAAATAGCCTAAGTATTATTTGAATATAAAAAAGGAGAAATAATTCTCCTTTAAAATTAATGAACTATAAGTTTTATCTTAACCAACCTTTATTTATAAGGTTTGAAAATAATAGTTGATAAATCCTTAGCGCCAATTCGACAATGTCATGACCATATTTGTCCCATATTTTTTGAATTATAAACGCTGTAATTAATGCAACGACGAGTGCACCAATCATATCTAATGGAAAATGAACTCCTAGATATACTCGTGACCATGCAACTTCGAGTGCTAACCAAAATAAGAAAACCCCAATTTTTCTTTCTTTTGCAAATAAATATGAGAAAGCAATAGAGCTAAAAAAAAGCATATGATCACTGGGAAATGATGAGTTTGGCACGTGGTATATTAAAGTTCTTCCAACATCCATCATAAAAGGGCGTGGATGTGGAAAAAGTGCTGAAATAATAAATCCAATACATAAAGCAATAGACGTCGTAATAACTGCTTTTAAAGCCAGTTCTTTTGTATGGCGATTTCCTAAAAACCAGGAAAGCAATAAAAAAATCATCATTAAATATAAAGTGTCATTTGCTATAAAAATAGCAAAATTAACCATAAAAGAACTTGCACCATCTGGGGCATTTAAATGTTCAAACAGATCAAGGTTAAATGCTTCGAGAGACATTTGCAGCATCCATCATGGAGATTGGAAAAGATGTAAGTAATAGAGTAGTCATATTACCGAAGAATAAGGAATTATATGGTGTTCAGCTTTTAGTAAGTAGTTTGAGAGATGTATTTTTGTAGCAAATGAGTAATTTGTTTTCAACTGCATTTAAATAGCCTAAGCAAATTAAAAAGTCATTAGAAAAAAAACGTATAATTTGAACTTCCTAAGACAATATAATTTCTGTTATGACACCTGCCTGCAAGATATTGAAATCAAATAAAATAGAGTTTTCCATTCATGAGTATCAACATGATGTAAATGCAAAAAGTTTTGGTCTGGAAGCTGCTGAAAAATTAGGACTACATGTTAATGATGTGTTTAAAACCCTCTTGGTTACAGATGATAAAAACTATTTTGTAGCAATATTGCCAGTAAATTATCAACTTAGCCTTAAAAAAGTTGCCAGTGCTTTAGGTTGTAAAAAATTACATATGGCAGATCCTAAAGATGCTGAGCGCTTGACAGGTTATCTTGTCGGTGGGATCAGTCCTTTAGGTCAGAAAAAACGTTTAAAAACAGTTATTAATGACACTGCTGAAACTAAAGAAAAGATCTATGTCAGTGGTGGTAAACGTGGTTTGGATATTGGCGTAAACCCACAGGATTTAGCTAAGGTTTTGGGTGCAAATTTTGTAGATATTATTGAAGAATAAATGATGTTTTAAGAGAGGGATTTTATGTGTGGTTTGGTTGTTACTCACATTGTTACTCACAAAATCAATCATTGTAAAATAACAAAGTCGCACTAGGCGACTTTGTTATTTCCTTCGACATTTAGTATGACGGACTGGACATAAGAACTGAACCAGAAGCTTTTCCTTCCATCCTTATAAGGTTTTATATATCGACCTTCTCTGATTCTGGCATCTAGTGTTTCAGGTTCTATATTTAATAGATTTGCGAATTCAGCACGACCAATACGTTTTTCATTTTGTTGAGTAAGTGATTTTTTTAGAATTTGCATATCGTCAAAAATTGCCTGAAGTAAACTGTTTTCAGTTTCGGTTTTCATTAATCTTCCACCTTTTCCTTTGCCCACCATAAAGCAGGACCATCTTCTGTGTCATATGCTCCAATTAAAAAATATTCAGGTGAGGGTGGTTCTGGTTTCCAGTTTGACCAGTCACTACTATCTTCTTCTGGTATTTCAGGTATATCTTCATACCAATAACTCTCAATTTTTATTTCTATCCCGCCATTGTTTTTAAATAATTCAGATTCTTGCTCTGTATAGCCACGTTCTTCATTACAATTCCAAAGCGGATCTACTAGCTGCATATCTGGATGTGACCAGTTACAGAGATCTTTTGGTAATTTAACGGGCTTTAATTGTTTAATCATTGCTTTACCATTCCCACATTTTAAAATAGATAAAAATTGTCATGCACATTGCGAATGAACATTCGCACCCCAATACAACCCAGTGCATTACATTCCCCAATTGTTAACTTTTAAAAAGGAAAGCCTGTTAGTTCCTGTCTACGTCTGGATAAGCTTTCATTTAGGCTCGGTTGGATAAAAGCATCACAGGTATGAACTTCTTGTTCTAGCTGGTTAAGTCTCTCGATATTTTCAGCATTTTTAATACGTACCAGGAGAGACTGGTTAGGTTTATCCAGTTCAACCAGACGTATATTGATCGCATCAAGTAAAGGTTTGCGCTGTTCTTCAGTCCAGGTTTTGGTATAGGTGGCAAGGGCATTGGCTTCTTTTGGTGTTGTTGCAACTTTTGCAAGGTCAATCAGGTTTTGAAGTCGTGATTGATAATCCTGTTCAGAAGACTGCTCTAAAACAGATTCTTTTTCTGATTTATTTTCCTCAGGCTGAATAGTTTCAGGCTCTTTGATTACAACATTTATATCTGATCGATTTTCCTTAACTGGTTGTTTAAACATCACAATTTCATCATTTGACGTCAAATCGTCATTACATTGTATAGTCCCTCCACTTACAATGATGTGTGCTTGGGCATGATTGATTGCATCCTGTTCAGTTAGATGGATCAAGCCACGCTCTAATAATGTTTTATCGATCGCTGAGTTTTTCCATTTTAATTGGTTGGCCAGTTTTTCAGTCAGTAGTGATGGCACAAAGTATTGTTGACCTTTGCTTAATGGCTCTTTGATTGGCTCCGCTACTTCTATATCCCCAATTTTGACGATACGAGGTTTGATTTGAAACTCGTATGCATCAAATACATCACATCCCCAATTCGCTGGAAAGAATTCTTCCCAGCCGTTCACAGCAGCATTATTGATCAATAATGCTTCGTTATTTGCCCAAGCCAGTTTGGCTTCTTTGTGTGTTAATACGTTCATTTATTTCCCCAAATAAAATTTTAAAACTACTAGTTTTTAGTATGGAAAATCAGGTGCATTGTTGTACTGATAATCATCAAGTAAAGGTGGCACATCATTTCCAAATTGACTGTTTCCGTTGCCATTTTGAGAATATCCGCCATAGCTACCATTGTTGGTATTTGAGCCATTTGTTGTTTTAGGTTTTTGTGTAGTAACAGGGTTAGCCATTAGTGCTATTAATGATTTTGGTAGAGCTTCAGGCACAGTTTTATTATCAATAATTTCTTTAGCCATCAATTCAGAATCAGCTTGAAAAACAGCAAAGAAATTCATTTTGTGTTTATTTTCATTCCTCTCATTAATATAGTTTTCACGTTGAAGAAGAAATCCTACACGTTTCCCCGCTACTTCTGGTGCAACAACACAAGGTTGCATTTTCCGTTCTTTAAGCTCGAAGTCGTATTTTTCTAATTGTGAATTGGTTGGTGTTAATCCACGCACTCCAATACAAGCGAGTAGAGCATTGATTTTATGGACACCACTTAAAGGTGTTCCATCTGATTTTTCTGTCCAGATTGTTAGTAAGGCAGATTCTTTGTGATCAGTTTCAAAGTCAATTTCAAAACCTGTCGTACCTGTATTACGAGAGGTAATAAACTCCATACTTTTGATGATGCCTTTGTATTTTCCTGCTTCTTCAATACGGTTGCTGGTATCGGCTAGTTTTGCAGATTCTGGATTGAAGCCAAATTGTTTGTATTGTGAATATTGTTGATTCATTGAAATTCCCCAAATTAAATGTTTTGTGTAACTTGTTGCTGATTGTTTTGTGATTGCGGAGTTGTTATGCCATAAAACTCACAAATTGATTGATCGACCATATTCAAATCGTTATCAATATGGCTTGATTTAAATAGATTCATTGGCGATTTGACGGTGGTATTGCCATTATTTTTAGTAATGAAAACGTTTTTCTCGTTTATTACTGCTGTTTGTAAACAGATAGAGACCATGCCTTCAAGTGCAATTTTCTCATCTAACATTTTTCCAATAGTTTTGATTTTGGTTTTACCAAATTGATCTTCTTCTGTATGGCTCAAGAAGTAGACACGTTTTTGTGGGTGTGCGTTATTTGCTGCATTAATCACATTCCAAGCATTAACCCCAATTTCTGTAAATTTATCAAAACCGCGTTCGGTGCTGCGACGCATGAATTCATTTGCCATTACATATTGAAAATCATCGACAATCACAATCGGTTTTTGCGACATCCGAATAAGTTGCATGATTTCTTGAGCATTATCAGAAACCTGAATACTGCCATTAGGATTTTCAGGTGTTATGTATTGCCATTCAGTAGAGCGGAAAGGCAAAGGCTTTTTAATGACCTGTATTAATAAAACGCGCCGTGGGTTTAGATTTCTTAAACTGGCAGATTTACCACTACCAGTTTGACCTAATATAAAAGTGGTATAACTCATATCCTGATCCCCAATCAGTGCCCATAACGGTTTTGTTTTTGCCATTTTTTATAGTCAGTTGACTGAAAGAATCCAGTTTCAGCCAAGATCTGGTTATAGCGATTATTCCGCATTGCCTGACGTGCTTTGGTCAGGTAGCGGTTTAACCAGTGTGCGACTTGGGCATCGGGTATATGAAATAGGCGAGTCGGATACTCACGATAGATGTCATGTGTTTCCAATATGCCTGTCTGGTTGTAATCCTTTTGAGCTTTAGCCTTGAGGATGTAGTACTTAGGGTTTTCAGTACCTAATCGGTAGCGTTCGCCGTTGGACGTATCTTCGATATGTTGGCAGTAGTAGCTTGGTTTTATGGTAGAGGAGATCATGAGTTTTCTCCTCCAAAATCAAACTTTATGCCAAATTGAGCATACATTTCTATTGTAGGTGTTATCGTTTCAAGAAGTCCTGCAGATTGCCAAAATCGGGGTTGTTCTGCATTTTTGTCCAAAAAATCAGATATTAATTTACCGAATTCCTCCAATTTTTCTTTATTACTTTGGATATCAACAAGATAGTCTTCTGCATATTCGCCACCTTCGCTATAACCACTTTCAAATATGTGCTCAAGAATTCCATAAGCACCAACAAAGTCTGAATGTGTGAACGTGCGTTTCTTATGAACTTCAATATTCCAAGATAAAGCTTCTTCTAGAGATCCAGCTTGATCTGCAATAGTTTCTAAAGCTTCTTGTAAGTCATTATGTGAAGTTTCATCATCTGTAATAAAATAAACATCTTGGTTTTGATAATCACTCATGACATCACCTCCACAAGTTGATTTTTTTCAATATAGGTAACCAGTAGTTGTTTGATATTGAGTATGTCGTTGTGGTCGGTAAAATCGCTAAGGTATTTGCCGTCGATGTCCACGATTTGGTCAATGGTAATATTAGTAATTTCTACGGCGGTGTATTCTGAACCTGCCACGCCGTAGCTGTCTGGATGGGCTAAGTATTCAAAACCGACAAGTAGGGTAAAGCTGTCAAGTTTGATGATGGCTTTGCCTGTATGGTCAGTAGTGATATTTAGGATCTCGATACCATAGTCGCTTGGAGCAACATTTGGATAGGTGAGTTGTGGTGTTTGTGGTAATCGTGCTGATGTATGGTCGTTACATGCCATAGTCCCCAAAGACATGCCAATCGCAGTCGTTGTCATTACCCCAATATTGTAAAAATTCGCTTTTGCGTTCATAATTTATCTCGCAATTGTTTAATTGTAAGCACACATGAGTTCGAAGGCAGGTGTGCTTTTTTATTGTCTTGCAAGATAAATACTACTATAAGTAGAAATATTGTCAACTATTAGTAGTGATTATTTCTACTAGAAAATGTATAAATTCTAATTTAATAGAAGCCATAACGCCCATAGTCTGTTGTACCAGAAAATTCTATATAATTGATTTTATTATGAATATCTTTAGGTGGTATATCATTTTCTATGACAATTATTTGTCCTTTGTGCTGATTTTTAGAAAGCCAAATATAAAATTTATCAGCAACTGATTGTTGAATATATGCATCTTCACTTTCATCTTTTTTATTTTTAGGATCTTTATGAGTTACAAGAGGTGAATCAATAATTAAAAATCCAAGATGTGGGTAATTTTGATTCAATGCATATTGCATAATTGCAATCGCATAAGCTGTCAAATAAATCGCACGTTTACCTTTACCATATGAAATACGTTCTCTATGATTGATTTTTAAATCCATAGACGTATTATCTACATAAATTTGAATTTTAGGATCCAACCCCCA
>NZ_OOGT01000207.1 GCF_900323515.1 Acinetobacter stercoris
GTTACATTTCTTATTCAAAAGGATATTAACACTATAAATTGTTTCACATGGAACATAAAAAAAGCTGCCTTCTTGGCAGCTTTTTTTATGCTTAGATTAGATAAAATTAAGCATCAATATCTGCATGTAATGCATTTTCCTCAATAAATGCACGACGAGGTTCAACATCATCCCCCATCAAGCATGAGAACATCCGATCTGCCTCTATTGCATCATCAATAGTCACCTGAAGCATATTACGGTTTTCAGGATCCATAGTCGTTTCCCAAAGCTGCTCAGCATTCATCTCACCTAGACCCTTATAACGCTGAATCATCATACCACGACGTGAGTCTTGTAAAATTTGTTGCCAAACCTGATGGAAATTGCTGACATTGATTCGACGCTCACCTTTTTGCAGATAAGCACCCTCTTCAATCAATCTAAACCAACTTTGAGAGTTTTGAAGTAGACGTTTATATTCACTAGAAGATAGCAAGCCAGCATCCAGTAAATACTGATGCGGTAAATTATGCACATATATTGTGATACGCGGCCAATAAACTGTTACTTTTTGCCCGTCTGCAAGTTCTTTTTCAAACTCTTCATATGAAAGCTCTGGACGTAAGCTTGGCTGTGCTGTTTCCATTGCTCCACGAAGCTGTTCTGACCATTGCTCCACATAAGCTTTATCATGGGCCTGATCTAGTTTAAATGCTTCTAGACCAAGTAAACCATCAAGCAAGCTGGCTGGATAACGCTGAGTTAAACGCTGTAAACTCTTTTGCGATGTTTGATAATCTGCAATCACCTTTTCCAGTGCCTCACCACGAATTGCTGGCGCATCAGCACTAATATGTAACTCCAGATCATCAATTGCATTTGAAATCAGATAACTATCAAGCGCTTCATTATCTTTGATATAAAGCTCTTGTTTACCCTTTTTCACTTTATAAAGCGGTGGTTGAGCAATATAGATATAGCCACGTTCGACAAGCTCAGGCATTTGACGGAAAAAGAATGTCAGAAGCAACGTACGAATGTGTGAACCATCCACATCAGCATCGGTCATAATGATAATTTTATGGTAACGTAGCTTTTCAGGATTATATTCTTCTCGGCCAATACCACATCCAAGTGCTGTGATGAGAGTACCTACTTCCTGAGAAGAGATCATTTTATCAAAACGAGCACGTTCCACATTAAGGATTTTACCTTTAAGTGGAAGAATAGCCTGCATCTTACGGTTACGACCCTGTTTTGCCGAACCACCCGCAGAGTCACCTTCGACCAAGTAAAGTTCAGAAAGTGCAGGATCTTTTTCCTGACAGTCTGCTAATTTACCTGGCAGACCTGCAATATCCAGCGCACTTTTGCGGCGTGTCATTTCACGCGCTTTACGTGCAGCATCACGGGCACGTGCGGCATCAATGATTTTACCTGCAATTGATTTGGCTGCTTGAGGATTCTCGAGTAAATATTCAGAGAATGCTTTGTTCATCGCCTGCTCAACAGCTGGTTTTACTTCACTGGATACCAGTTTTTCTTTGGTTTGTGAAGAAAACTTTGGATCTGGTACTTTGACTGAAATAATTGCTGTCAAACCTTCACGTGCATCATCACCCGTAACTGCAACTTTCTCTTTTTTGAGTAAGCTTTCATTTTCCATGTAGCTATTTAAACCACGGGTCAAAGCAGCACGGAAACCAGCTAAATGCGTGCCCCCATCTTTTTGTGGGATATTATTGGTAAAGCAACGTACATTTTCCTGATAAGTATCATTCCACTGAAGCGCAACTTCAACGCCGATACCATTATCCGCCTGGGTTGTGAAATGGAAAATATCATTTAGATGTGTTTTGCCTTGATTAATATATTTTACGAACTCAGACAATCCACCTTCATAGTCGTAAATATGTTCAAAAGCAACACGTTCATCACGTAAAATGATACGTACACCAGCATTCAGGAAAGATAATTCACGTAAACGACGTGCCAGAATATCGACATTAAAAATAGTCTGGCTAAAAGTTTCAGCACTTGGCCAGAAACGTACAATCGTTCCAGTTTTCGAAGTATCACCAACGACCTTTAAAGGATATTGAGGATCACCATGTTTGTATTCCTGATGATGAATATGACCAGCACGATGAATAGTTAATTCCAGTTTGCTAGACAAAGCATTTACAACTGAAACACCAACACCATGTAAACCACCTGAAACTTTATAGCTGTTGTCATCAAATTTACCACCAGCGTGCAGAATGGTTAAAATTACTTCAGCAGCAGAAACACCCTCTTCAGGGTGAATATCGGTAGGAATACCACGACCATTATCAGAAACACTCACAGACTCATCTTCATGAATGGTTACGATAATCTCGTCACAATGACCTGCTAATGCTTCATCAATCGCATTATCAACGACCTCAAACACCATATGATGTAAGCCTGTACCATCGTCAGTATCACCAATATACATGCCTGGACGTTTACGAACCGCATCTAGGCCACGTAATACTTTGATACTAGAGGAATCATAAGCTTTTTCTGTGGTTTGTTCTGTTTGAGAAGCAGCTTGATCTTCTGAACTCATGGTTTCTCCCTAGTGAAAAATAGGTCAATCCAAAACTGGAAAAAAATCTCAAAACTAATGCACAACAACTTGAACTCGACCATTGTCCACATTGAATAATTGATATGAAATAGACAAATCCTGCAAATGTTGTTGCACTGAATTATGGTCTAAAGTCGTGATAAAAACTTGACTACCAAGTTGGCTCAATCGCTCAATTAAACGTTGTTGTGCGCTTAAATCTAATTCTGCTGTCAGATCATCTAATAATACCACAGTTTCCTTATTACAGGCATGTAGCATTGCAATCTGTGACAGTTTTAATGCCATTATCAATAGCTTTTTTTGTCCACGTGACAATACAACATCAGCATCCCCCAGAGGAGTTTTTAAACGCAAATCAGCACGATGCGGACCATATTCAGTGTAGCGTCTTTCGATATCTTTTTGATGATAATTAGAAAGGTCGGAAAGCAAGCCATGTTCCACATGGAACCCTGCACTGTATTCAAGCTGGATATCCAGATCCGGAAGCAATTGAGCTAAATCTTCACGAAGGTATATTTTCCATTGTTCAACAATTTCAAGACGCTGAGAATGTAAAATCTCACCATATTGACTCAACATCTGGTTCCACGGCTCCAGATCTTGCAAAGTCAAATTACGTTGTACTTTTAACAAGCTATTACGCTGCTTTAAAGTTCGTGAATAATATTGCCATGCAATGTAAAACTCTGGTTCCACGTGAAACATAAGCCAGTCGAGCAATTGTCTGCGTGGTTTAGCGCCATGATCAATAATATCAGTACTGAGCGGGTCTATATGTTGTAGCGGTAAAATCTTAGCAAGCTGCCCCTGTGTAGCCACAGTATCACCATTCACTTTGATTAATTGCTCACCACTTTGTAATTTCTGCATTCCTATTTTTTCAGTAGCAGATTGTGCAAATATAATTGCATCCTGTGTATTATTTTGAATGTAGTTTTTTGGAATATGTGTTCTAAAAGATCGCCCTGTTGCCAATAAATGAATTGCTTCCAGAATTGAAGTCTTACCAGAACCATTTTGTCCATAAAAGACATTAAACGGCTGCAACTCATTGAGTACAACCGTTTCTAAATTTCGTACACGTTGTATATTTAAACGCGTGATATGCATGCTAAAAAATCAGTAAAATTAAACACGCATTGGCATCACAACATAAGTCTGATCCTGTTGTGATGGGTCTTGCACAAGCACAGATTGATTTGCCTCTGTCATCGTCATAGATACATCATCACCATCTAAAACACCTAATACATCCAATAAATACTGTGCATTAAACGACATTTCCATTGGTGCATCAGAATATTGTATTGCCAAATCTTCAATAGCTTCATCTTGCTCAGGGTTATTGGCACGAAGTTGCAAAGAGTCAGTATTAAAATTCAAGAAAACACCACGCAATTTTTCATTACTCAAAATCGCAACGCGCTGTAGTGACTGTTTAAAAACATCATGCGCAATTAATACATTCTTATCACCACCACGTGGAATAACACGGCGATAATCCGGGAATTTTCCATCAATCAATTTTGTGGTGAAGCGAACTGTAATATCAGCTTGTTCTTTATCACGACTAGGCGTATTAATAGTGACATTCAACAATTCACGGCCAATTAAAAGCGTTAGTTGCTCGTCCTCAATGCTGAGTAATCGCTGTAATTCACCAACAGCCTTTCGAGGAACAATGGCTTGAACTAATTGAGTTGCATTTGAGGAAGCCAATGTTTCACACAATGCCAAACGGTGACCATCTGTAGTAACAGCACGCAATTGATTTTCATCAATTTCCAACAAAGTACCCGTTAAGTAAAAACGTACATCCTGAACCGCCATTGCAAATGCAGTTTTTTCAAATAAACGTTTGAGTTCTCGTTCAGTGACTTGAACCTGTGTGCCTTGACTATTTTCTGTAGTCAAAAGAGGGTAATCTTCGGCAGGTAAAGTCCCCAAGACAAAACGGCTATTACCAGATTTTAAAATACAACGTTGGTCTTCAGTAATTTGTAAATCAATCAATGCTGCTGTTGGTAAAGATTTACAGATATCCATAAGCTTACGGGCAGGAACAGTGGTTTCTCCCGCCTGTAAACATGCGCCCTCTGCTAAAGTCGTGCTTGCAACCAATTCAACCTCTAAGTCAGAACCAGTAATAGTTAAAGCCTGATTGGTCGTCTGGATTTTAACGTTTGAAAGAATGTTCAAAGTATGGCGACGTTCAACTGCTCCAACCACATGGGATAAAACATTGAGTAAGCTCTCTTTCGCGATTTTCAAACGCACGGTGGATTCCTCTAAAAATATCTGAAGACGGGTAAATCTAATTTTTAACAGTGTACTATGCGGCACTTTATGCCGCATTGCAAGAATATAATTTAAGCAATATTTAGCTTTGTAATAAGCGCATTAAGTTTTTGTAATCTTCATTAAATATAGGATCTTCATCGCGCAAACTTTGAACTTTTTCACAGGCATGCATCACGGTACTGTGATCACGCCCTCCAAATGCCATGCCGATTTCAGGAAAACTGTCTCCAGTCAATTCACGGGCGAGTCCCATAGCCAATTGGCGTGGACGCGCATAAATACGAGTACGTTTAGGACCAACCAATTCTTTTAATGGGATACGGAAATATTCGCTCACCACACGTTGAATATTTTCAGTACTAATCGTTCTTGCACGAATCGCTAGTACATCTTTTAATGATTCCCGGACTACGTCCAAATCAATGGCAGTACCTTTAAAGCGAGAAATCGCAACAACTTTGTTCAATGCACCTTCAAGTTCACGAACGTTTGCAACAACTTGTTGTGCAATAAACAGTGCACAATTACGTGGTAAATCGATGTCATTGCTTTCAGCTTTTTTCAACAAAATTTCAATACGTGTTTCAATATCCGGAGGTTCTACACCGACAGATAATCCCCAGGAAAAACGTGAAACCAAACGAGGATCAAGTTCAGTCAGCTCTTTGGGATAACGGTCCGAAGTCAAAATAATCTGTTTAGATTCATCAAGTAAGGCATTGAAAGTGTAGAAAAATTCAACAAGACTAGCTTCTTTGCCAGCAAGCAAATGAATATCATCTACTAAAAGTAAATCTAAAGAACGACAATTCTTCTTAAACTCTTCCACCTTGCCTTTTTGCAATGAACTAACAAAGTCTTGCACAAAGCTCTCAGCAGTCATGTACATAACACGTGCATTTGGTTTGGCCTGAAGCAGAGCATTGCCAACAGCTTGCATCAGGTGAGTTTTACCAAGCCCTGTCGGACCATATAAAAATAGTGGATTATGCTGAGACTCACCCAATTGGGTCAAAACTTTTCGACAGGTTTCAGCTGCCATCTGGTTTGAACGACCTTCCACAAATAATGCAAATGTAAACAATGGGTTAAGTAATCTTTTTTTATTATTTTTAGCAGAAACTGTTTCGTGTTCTTTTTCTTTCTTTTGCTTAACAGGCGCACTAACTGGTGCAGACTCTAAAGCAGCTGTCGTTGTTGCAGGTTGCTCAGATGCTGAAAGAATAGCTCCAGGACGAGAATCAACTAAAATATCAACTTTGCGAATACGCCCTTCAGAGAGTTGCTCAGCTAAAATCGAAATGAGTTCAAGATGATGCTCTTGGATATATCTTGTCCAATACGGATTAGGTGCATATAGCTTTAATGTATCGTCACTTTCTTCCGCAACCAAAGGACGAATCCACATAGCATAGACATTATCAGATAGCTCTTGTCGCAAGCGAGTTAAGCAGTCCGTCCAAAGCATGTGAAACCCCTTCTCTAAAAGTTCGTTTTAAATTTAAAAAACATATCCCCAGTCATCGGGGGTCGCCATTCTAACCAAGTTATCCACATATGTCATGGGTAATTCAGTCACAATCGTTCAAAAAAGCAACCTTCCGCAATTAAATTTAAATTCAAATCGCATGTGGATAAGCTTTTCCACATCCTGTGGATAAAATATAACATGAAGTTATCCACAAACCATCAAATAAATAAAAACAAAGATATTCACATAGCAAATATTTGTTTTTTAAATTTAAAAAGCAGATTTCCACAGAAAAAACCAGCGCTAATAATAATAAATTTAAATTTTAAATTTGAATTTATTTATAAGATTCAGGAGAGCTGTGGATAACCTTAAACATAATGAATTTAAATTCAAATTGGATAGAAATTAAATTTAAACCGGAGTTTCAATATGGATAACTTTGTGGGTATCTATGAGTATAACTT
>NZ_OOGT01000226.1 GCF_900323515.1 Acinetobacter stercoris
ATAATATACTTGTGATTTAAAAATCAGGCTTACTCAATGGGCTTAAAATCGAAAAATTTAAATCGTCGGCTAGTTAGAGAAATCGCAATCATTTTAATAATTAAGATTGCAATTTTAATGACCATTAAACATATATGGTTTGATGCGCCGACAATCCCAAAAGATTTTGACAATCAAGTTGCCGAGCGTATTGCTGGCAATTCTTCCCAAATCAAGGAGACACGTTGATGATTTCTGAAAGCGTGGTCGATCTTTCGCGGTTCCAATTTGCAATGACCGCAATGTATCACTTTATTTTTGTCCCTTTAACATTAGGATTGGCTTTTATTCTTGCCATTATGGAAACAACGTATGTCGTTTCTGGTAAAGAAATCTATAAAGACATGACTAAATTTTGGGGGAAACTCTTCGGTATTAACTTCGCTTTAGGGGTCACTACTGGGTTAACAATGGAATTCCAGTTCGGGACAAACTGGGCGTACTATTCGCATTATGTTGGTGATATTTTTGGAGCACCACTAGCCATTGAAGGATTAATGGCGTTCTTCCTTGAATCTACTTTTATTGGTCTATTCTTTTTCGGCTGGGACCGACTCTCCAAAGTACAGCATCTAGTTGTAACTTGGCTTGTTGCTATCGGCTCAAATATGTCTGCCCTATGGATTCTTGTGGCGAATGGCTGGATGCAAAACCCTGTCGGCTCAGCATTCAACTACGAAACTATGCGTATGGAGTTAGTGGACTTTGGTGCACTTATTTTTAACCCTGTCGCGCAAGTAAAATTCGTGCATACAGTTTCTGCTGGTTATGTCACAGGTGCTATTTTTGTTCTCGCAATCTCCAGTTATTACTTACTGAAAAAACGTGACCTCCCTTTTGCTCGTCGCTCATTCGCCATCGCTGCAATCTTTGGTCTAGCGTCTTCACTTTCAGTTATCATTCTTGGTGATGAATCAGGTTATGAAATTGGTGATGTTCAAAAAACCAAACTCGCTGCTATCGAAGCAGAATGGGATACACACCCTGCTCCTGCTGCATTCACTTTATTTGGTATTCCAAACAAAGAAACCATGACTACTGATTATGCAGTCAAGATTCCTTATGTTATGGGGCTTATTGCGACTCGTTCTACAGACAAGCAAGTAACTGGTATCAAAGACCTTATGATTGAACATGAAGCACGTATCCGTAATGGTATGGTTGCTTATGCTCAACTTGAAAAATTGCGTGCAGGTGATACTTCACCTGAGCTCAAAGCAGCATTTGAACAGTCTCGTAGCGATTTAGGTTATGGCTTATTGCTCAAAAAATATAACCCTGAAGTTGTAACAGCGACTGAAGACCAAATTAAAGCAGCAGCTAAAGATACTATTCCACATGTACCAAGTCTGTTCTGGACTTTCCGTATCATGGTGGCTTGTGGTTTCCTCATGCTCGTTTTATTTATTCTTGCTGCATTTGCCGTTGCAAAACGCAATGCCGAAAACAAACCTTGGTTACTTAAATTTGCCCTGTTTGCCCTACCATTACCATGGATTGCTGCTCAAACAGGTTGGTACGTAGCTGAAGTTGGTCGCCAACCTTGGACAATCGGTGAAGTACTTCCTACCCACCTTTCTACTTCTACACTTAGTACCAGTAGTGTCATGGGATCAATTGCTGCACTTGTAACGTTCTATACTGTGCTTTTGATCATTGAAATGTATCTTATGATCAAATTTGCGCGTCTCGGACCAAGTTCGCTACATACTGGTAAGTATCATTTCGAAAAAAATAAAACATCTCATGCAGTTGAGGAGGCTCAATCATGATCGAATATGAACTCCTAAAAATTATCTGGTGGGTTTTAGTTGGTGTTCTCCTCATTGGTTTAGCGCTTACTGATGGCTTTGATATGGGTTCAATGATACTCATGCCATTTGTAGGTAAAAAAGATGAAGAGCGCCGTGCTGCGATCAATACGGTCGCCCCTCACTGGGATGGTAACCAAGTTTGGCTGATTACAGCTGGTGGCGCGATATTTGCCGCTTGGCCTATGGTATATGCTGTTGCATTTTCAGGTATGTACTGGGCTTTGTTACTCGTACTCTTCGGATTATTCCTGAGACCTGTTGGATTTGACTATCGCTCTAAGCTTGAAAATACAAAATGGCGTAATGCTTGGGATTGGGCTTTATGCATTGGTGGTTTTGTCCCTGCTCTCGTATTCGGTGTAGCCTTTGGTAATATGCTGGTAGGTGTACCATTTTCACTTGATGAAACTGTTCGATCTACTTATACGGGTAATTTCTTCCAATTACTTAACCCATTCTCTGTAGTATGTGGTCTTGTCAGTGTGGCAATGCTCTGTGCTCATGGTGGTGCCTGGTTAATGTTACGTACCGATGGTGCTTTACGTGATCGTTCAGCTAAAGCTACTCAACTTATGGGTATTGTTTTTCTAGTCTGCTTCATTGGTGCTGGTGCTTGGTTATACTTCGGTGGCATCAATGGCTACACTCTTGCAACTCCATTTGATACTAACGGCGTAGCGAATCCTCTTGCCAAACATGTGCTTATTGACCAAAATCCTGGCTGGTTTGCAAACTATAGCAAATATCCAATTATGATGATTGCACCGATTGTTGGTATTCTTGGTGGCTTGATCGTTGTGTTTGCTGCTAGTAAAAACAAAGCTGGACTTAGCTTCCTAGGTTCAAGTTTAGCTGCAACTGGCGCTATTTTGACAGCTGGTTTCTCGCTATTCCCATTCTTGTTACCATCTAGTACCGATCCTGTATCTAGCTTAACCATGTGGGATGCTGTATCTAGCCATAAAACACTTGGTGTAATGACTGTAGCTGCTTGTATATTTGTTCCAATTGTATTGGCTTACACTTTCTGGTGTTACTATAAGATGTGGGGTGTTATCACCAATAAACACATTGCAGAAAACTCACATAGTCTTTACTAAGCTATTGTTAGGAGAATAAATTATGTGGTATTTCGCGTGGATTCTAGGGATTTTAATGGCATGTTTTGCTGGTGTACTCAGTGCACTTTACATTGAAAGCCATCAAGATTTAGACGAGGAATAAAAAATGACTGAAGCAGTGGCAACACCGAAAAAGAGTACCATTCATACGATAGTAATGATTGTATCATTCCTGTTGGCATTGCCTTTAGCAGGAATACTACTCGTCAACCCTGCACTCATGCTCGACAGTAATGGTCATTACAATCATAGCGTACTTATGCTAGTCATGATCGGTATCTCTGGCGGTTTTATTTATGGTGTAGGATTTGTTCCAAAGTTCTGGTTATGGAAATGGTTGTTCAGTCCATTTATCGCTTGGCCACTCATGTTGATTGGCTATTATTTATGGCTCTGCATATAATCTAAGCATTACCAATAAAAAAAGACCTCGATATCGAGGTCTTTTTTTATTGGTAAGAGAAATAAACTAAATAATGTGTTTAATGAGTTCAATCAGACTAACTTCCAGTTTTGGAATACCCACATTAAGACTTAAGGGATAATGTTGAATAATCCCTTTTTTTGTATAGCCATGTCTTTCATAGTATGAAATCAACTCTTCCCTTCTATTTAAAACATACATGGTTATTTTTTACATTACTATGGCTTTGTTGCACAAACATAGCTTAGAAGGCTTCTTCAGCAATATAATTTCAGAATGAAGAAGCTTGCACCTAAAATCTATCGTACAACTAATTGGTCATCCTATAATCAATCTTTAATTGACCGAAGTAATATCTCCATTTGGTTTGATCCACAGACTCAGTGGTATGCACAATTACAAGGCAAGCAAGGTCGAAATCAAACCTATTCCGATACAGCGATTCAATGCTGCTTAATGATTAAATCACTATTTCGACTCTTTTTACGTATGGTGACAGGTTTTGTTCAAAGCCTGATTAAACACTGTGGATTAGATTGGACAGCACCAGATTACACTACGCTTTGTAGAAGACAAAAGCATATTGATATTGCGATTAGCTATCAAAAAAGTCGTGATGGTCTCCATCTACTCGTGGACTCTACTGGCTTGAAGTTTCTAGGTGAAGGCGAATGGAAATGTAAGAAACATGGGGCTGAATATCGTCGCCAATGGCGTAAGCTTCATATCGCTATAGACGCTGAAACTCTTCAAATACGTGCAGTTCAGCTCACAACGAATAATGTCAGTGATTCACAAGTACTCGAAGATTTACTAGGCCAAATTCCCTTAGATGAGCAAATTCATTCTGTCTATACAGATGGTGCTTATGACACAAAACACTGCCGACAAGACATTTTAGATCGAGATGCACATGCTGTGATTCCTCCAAGGAAAAATGCAAAGCCTTGGAAAGATCAGCAAGCAAGGTCTATAGAGCGGAATGAATTATTGAAAACAGTCAAACGTCTAGGCAGAGCAGTTTGGAAAAAGTGGGCTGGCTATCACTGCCAAAGTTTGGTCGAAACCAAGATGCATTGCATAAAATTATTAGGGGATAAACTCAGTTCGAGAAACTTTCAGAGCCAAGTCAATGAGATTCATGCACGTGTAGCAGTCCTCAACAGATTTACGGAATTAGGTCGTCCCCACACCCAAGTTGCCACTTAAATTTTAGTTACTTCGAGAAGTATTAACTTTTAAATCTTTGTGCAACAAAGCCCATTACTATTATAAACTTGCACGAATTTTTCAGCAGTAGAAAGTAACTTTTTCCCTAAACCTTTATTTTGTCTGGATGGTTCTATACAAAATGTCCCGATTTCAACTTTATCTTCATCAAAGCTCAAACCAAGGCATGCAATAATTTCTCCTGAATTCATTTCCTTATTTTCAATCACCATCAGTAAAAAAAATCAGATTTTGTTAATTCTAAATAAAGTTGTACTTCACTAATTCTATTCCCCAAAATAATTTTAGATTCATTCGTCCAACTCTTTCCCTGATCTTCACGATAAGCACTATTTATTATTAAAGAAACAAGTTGTGGAATGTCATTAGATTTCGCGAATCTATAGTCTAAGGCATTCATAATACTAATAAAAAAGGATTGTTACGTATACAATCCTTTTTTCATATTTTATAATGAAAGTTTATGGTTTTTACAATTCATATATCATTTTTTATAAAGTGTTTGATTATTGGTCAGCCAACCAAGACATAAATTTCTGACGTTCAGCTTTTGAAGCATTTTTCCAGATCTGGATTAACTGTTGATCAGCTGAATATGCTGAAGAAACATTCTTATTTGTTGTTGGTGTTGTGGCACTACCCCCAGGAGTTACTGAGCTGACTGCTTTAACTGTTTTTGGACTTGTAGCATACACTGGGGCGGGTTGATTATCTGGTGTTTTCTTTGAACTGGTCAAATCAAACACGCGACCAAATAAGCCACCTGTAAGCCAAGGTTTAGGCTCATTATTTGCACCTGTTTGTTGTACAATCATTTGATTATTTTTATCTAAAATTGCTACTGTTGGCTGTTCAGCGTATTTTTTCGCTTCATCATAATTTTCTGGCGCATTTACAAGAGCTATTTTATATTGTTGTCCATCTTGTAAATCAGGTGCTGTAATTGTAATAACTCCTGATTTAACAATATCATGTTCACCATTTAAATGTTCAAAATATTGTTGATAGCGAAGACTTAAAGATACTTTTCCGGCATCAACTTTATAGTCGTTCTTTTTAGTCCTAAATAGCCCGGCATTTACTTCCTGGTCATTGACTGCCAATATTACAATTTCTTCAGGTGCAGAAACAGTAACTGCCGCGAAAATTGAGCTACTTACTATCAAACCTAATGCTGCAATACCAACTTTTAACGTCATGTGCCTACTCTTTTGTCAATAAACTGTAAAATTTAATGCACTATGCAATGATGTCATGACAATTTTATGACAGTTGTAATAAATCAGAAAAAAACTTTGTAAATACAATGAACTTTAGCAGAAAATTGTTACTCTCCTCAAAATGAATACAGCAATATCTATGTTTATCCTGATAATTTACCTTAATAAATCAAATAC
>NZ_OOGT01000323.1 GCF_900323515.1 Acinetobacter stercoris
ATTTAATTTTTCGTAATAAATCATAACATTAAATTATTACCTTATAATTTAAATTTAATAAACTGCTTACTTATTCTTAATAAAATTAGGATCTATTCAATTGATCCTTACAAATGAAACAGCACAAAAAAGAGGCCTTTCCAAACTATAATTCTACTTTTCTCAGTTTCATAAAATTAAGAGTTATAAGATAAAAATCACCAATTCCAGTGATAGTTGATCTTGTTTTTTTGAAGATAATAGTCATTGTTGAACAACGATTTATCTTGATGATTATAGAGATTCGACCATTCCAAATTTGAATCTTAAATAAAATTTTGATTCCCAGTTGATAATGGTAGCTGCAGGTCTTTCCAAGCAGCTGCCATTTTTTTTAAATATATGACTATACTTATAAATTGACATATTTGAATTGGGCATCCGTATAACGTTCACCTACATCAGGATAAGCTTTCAATAAAGCTTCGATATCATGTAAATTATCCTGACTAAGTTCTACATCTACTGAAGCTGTATTTTCAAGCAATCTTTGAATTTTTCGAGTACCAGGTATAGGAATAATATCTTCTCCCTGTGCCAAAACCCATGCAATGGCGAGTTGTGCTGCGGTCAACTTGTTTGATTGTGCGTAATCTGCAAATGCCTGTGCCAATGCCTGATTATTTTTCAGATTTTTGCCCTGATAACGTGGTAATTGTTTTCTGAAATCATCATTTTCCAGCTTTGATACATCGAGTGTATTTGTAATTAATCCTCGTGATAAAGGCGAATAAGGTACTAAGGTTATACCTAATTCTCGGGCAGTCGGTAAAACACCCTGTTCCACATCTCGTGTTAAAAGCGAATATTCATGTTGAATCGCTGCAATAGGATGAATGGCATGGGCTCTTCGAATGGAATCTGGAGAAGCTTCACTTAATCCTAAATATCTGACTTTCCCCGCTTTAACAAGATCCGCCATGGCACCAACAGTTTCTTCAATCGGAATATCTGGATCGACACGATGTGCATAATAAAGGTCAATCACTTCTATATTCAAACGTTTTAAGCTATTTTCTACAGCTATTCGAATCCACTCTGGTGAAGCATCGACATAGGTTTCTTTGGAGTTACTCGGGCGTGCAATATTGTCTTTAAATCTGAAGCCAAATTTGGTTGCTAAAAAAATCTGATCTCTATGGTTTTCTAATGCTTTAGACAGTAACGTTTCGTTTGCACCATTACCGTACATATCTGCGGTATCCCAAAAATTAATACCAAGATCTAAAGCTTTTTCCAAAGTTGCCAGACTTTGTTGATCGTCTGAAGCTCCATAAGCGAAACTCATACCCATACAGCCCAGTCCGATTGCTGATAATTTTTCGTCGGTTTGTCCTAATTGTCTATATTTCATTGTTACTCTCTTTTCGAAACATCATTGAGTCAAAAAAAATATAGAATGCTTTTGATAAAACCCACGTATAAGATTCAAACCAATATTTATAAAATTCAAACACAATCAGATTTTAAGAAAACACACTCTCACGAAATTTTTTAGGTGAAATTCCTGCATTCTTTTTAAAAAAGTTTGTGAAATAGGCTGGATATTCAAACCCTAAGCTATAAGCAATTTCTGAGACATTCCAGTTTGTATGTTGCAGCAATGCTTTTGCTTCTTGCGTTATTCGTAAACCGATATGTTCAGATGTCGTTTTTCCTGTCGCTTCTTTAACAGCCCGATTTAGGTGATTGACATGTACTGATAAGCCGTAAGCGAAATCATTTGCAGTTTTCAATTTAAGTTGAAAATGTGGTGAGTCTATCGGAAACTGCCTTTCAAGTAATTCAAAAAATAAATGACAAATTCGTGCTGAAGCATTGCTATGTCTTTCGAACTGTTGGGTTGGCTGCATTTTCATGGCTTCATGTACGATCAAATGCAAATAGTTTCTTAAAACGTTGTATTTATGGATATAACTGGAGTCTATCTCGCTCATCATTTTTTTAAAAATAAATGAGACTTCAGCGACTTGCTGATCATCTAAAAAATATAAAGGATCACCATCAATTTTAAATAATGGAGAATCTTTCAAAAAACTTTGCCTAGACTCTTGGTTAACAAATTCTTCAGTAAATAAGCAAAACCATCCTGACTGTTCTGGTGAATGAATTTCCCATGCATAAGGAATCATCGGATTTGAAAATAGCAAAGCTGGTCGATCGACTTTTATCCAACGGTTGGCATAGTGTAATTCCCCCTCTCCGATCACCAAAGAAATCTTGTAATAATCGCGGCGACTATAAGGCGTAAGAAAAGAACAGGCACTGCGCTCGAATACATTAAAATGACCAACGGAAGTGGTTTGCAGCGGATAATCCTTATCTCTGGTTAATAAAAACCTTTGATAAAAATCGTG
Organism: Acinetobacter stercoris; assembly: GCF_900323515.1. Taxonomy (GTDB): domain Bacteria; phylum Pseudomonadota; class Gammaproteobacteria; order Pseudomonadales; family Moraxellaceae; genus Acinetobacter; species Acinetobacter stercoris. The sequence goes on from NZ_OOGT01000323.1 coordinate 2,397, forward strand.
AATGGTTTCCATATTAAATCCTATTGCCAATCGACTTGAGATTTATAAAATTCAAATAAATTTATTGTATGCAAAAATAGTTACTATAAAAG
>NZ_OOGT01000208.1 GCF_900323515.1 Acinetobacter stercoris
ATGGAATTGATGATACTACTAGTAATATAGATGGTAGAACATTTTTAATGTTCTCCGTGATAGAGAAAAATATTGAAATAGTCAAATATTTATTAGATTTAAATGCCGATGTGAATATTCACGATAAAAAGGGTTTTACTGCTTTGCATTTTGCTGTTTTTGCAAAAGAATTAGAAATTATAAAATTATTAGTTGAAGCAGGAGCTAAAATAGATGCGATTGATGATCAAGGGAATACCCCATTATGGAGAGCTATGATGACTACAGGTGGAGATTCTGAAATTTCAAAATATCTAATATCTAAAGAAGCTGATTTAGATAAAAAAAATAAGCATGGGGTAAGTCCTAGAGATTTATTTTAGTCTCACGGATCGTTTTAAATGAATAAAACTCATTTAAAAATATTTGTATTTTAATTATATAACCCATTAGCTCAGGTTACTTGAGCCTATCCAGAGTGGGTTGATCCGTGGGGGTTAAATGCAAAACCTGAAAGTGCTGCAGCCTTTGAAGCACGAATTTCTAAAATGTCTCCGAATGAAAGAGTCGTTGCCGTAAAAGGGAAAGTTGCAGATAAAAATGGTTGGGTAAAAGATGCAAAAATGTCAGCAAAAAATGGTAGAGATGTATATAGAACACAAGATGGGCAGTTTAGAGCTGCTGATACTCAACATGGACGCATAGAATATACTGATGAAAAAGGTAAACATCTTGGAGAATATGATATTGAAGGAAAGCAAACAAAAAAAGCGGATATTTCAAAAAAACATGATTTAAACTGTAAATAAGGAGTTGTCAACATGGCTAAAAAATTTAAAGAATTTAATGAAGATTTAGAGAGAGGTCTTATTCTTAGATGTAAGGGGCAACAACCGTACGAAGAATATGTTGATTTTATGATTGTAGAACAGCAAGAAGAACAGCGGAAATATGGCTTAATGGTTATTTCTGGATATAAGGCTGGATTAATGTATGTATCTTTTCCTAAAGAAGCTATTTCTTTAAAGGGGTTTGATTTAAGTTATGAATGGGTTAAATTAAATTGGTCAAATTGGGGATATGTTGATTGTGCATTAGATGATGTATATATAATTGAAAGATTAGCACCTAAAAGTTTTGATGATTTTTAAGAGGTTTTGAAAAGAAAAATTCTATTGCTAAATGACTTGTGAAGATTAAATGTATTCTGTTGAAAAAGAGCTTATTTTGAAATTAATCGAATTTAGTGATTCATTAAACCAAGAAGATAAAATAAAGTTTACTGATTTTTCTTTTAAAGTTTATAAAAATAAAATCAAATTATTAGCAAGTATATTGTTAAATGATGGATTCATTATAATTGATGATAATGATGAGGTTGTATTGGATCTGGAATTGGATAGGGTGTCTTCAAGAGTTTCACTTGATGTTACAGACTCATTAGGTAAATATTATTTAGAGATTAATGATAATATGAGTGTGGATTTAATATTTAAAATTAACAATATAATATTAGACGTAATTAAAAGCATGACTGAGTTAAAATAAATTTAATATAGAGTGTATTGGTATCAAAATGATCACTTGGGTACCCCAAGAGAGTTAACTTCACATGAGGGTGATATCGCTTGGGAAGCGGTGTATCAGGCTTGGGGAAATACGGTTACGGTTGAATGGCAGGAAGTGCCCCAAGAGTTAAACTCAATAGAACAAGCATACTTACTCCAACCACACCGTTTTCAAGGTCAGATCTATAAGGCGAAAATGATGTTAAAAGAGAATGAGACTATAGTTTTTGAAGGTAAGGAACTATTAGAAGCACTTAAAGAAATTGAATTTATTTTAATTTCCTTACATAAGATTGGCTCATATTACGCATTAACGCTTCCTGATTTATATGAAGTTTATGCAAATTTGAAGCTCTAAGAGGTCAAACTATGAAACTTACAGACGATAAAAGTGTTTTAGAAGCGATTTCGAAATCAGAAGTTGTTATGACTAAATCGGGCAAAGTTTCTCAAACACGAATACGAAATATCTATGCAACTTATTGTTTAATTAGGGAAAAAGTTTTGAACAGATTAAACAAGATTACAGGAAATCACAATTTTATAAGTTGGTTAGTGATGAGCTGTGTTCTTGTGGCTTTTCAAAATCTTCATGATGAGAAGTCTAGAAACATCATTCCATTCGTCAAGCTCGTAGAGATTGATTTTAATCAACAACTGCCAGACTGGTATCAAGAACCGCTGAGTCAGTTTAATTACAAAGTAGCTTAAAGGTGAGCCATGAATACTGAACAACATCCAATTATGACAGTTATGGGAATACGCAAATCGTAAGGTAACTTCAAATCTGACGATGGTAAGAACATTGATTTCAGCAATACCGTTGTGACGATCTTGCAAGATTTCTCTGATCAGGAAATTACACAAGGGGCAATTGGTTATAAATCAACAGAGTACAAAATAAAAGGTGCTCAGTTCTTTAAAGCAAAATTGATTTTTAAATGGGATTTTACACGTAAAACACCAGTTGCAAACTTGGTTGCATTAGACTTTGATATTAAAGAAGATAATTTATCAAATATCGGTATTGATAACAAAACATTATTAAAAGTAAAGTCTTAACTTTACCGCAAATTACAGGATTACGCATAATGTATATTATGTTAAATAGGATATCTAAAGACTGTAGCCTACGCAACACTGTTTGCAGCTACAGCTCAGCAACGTGAATATCTACGATTATAATTCACGTTGCTGAGTATCCCAAGTAACATAATATTCGTTATGCCGAAATCCTGCGCTCTATAGCCGATCTATCTTATGATCTAATTTAATAAACAACGTTTTTAGATCTGTGATTTCCCTGTCATGGTCTGATGTCAGACTTTGTATATGAGCTAAATATTTTTCCAAACTGCTTTTAATCAGCTCATAATCACGTTTAATTAGTGTTCCCTTTGTTCCGAATAATTTACATATAAGCAACTTATTTCATTAAACAAGTTGATCTAACGATAAAATCAAAGTAACAATCTTTCATTTTATCGTAATCAAGTTAAATACTATCTCGCATCTTTTCCTGATTATGTTCTGACTCTACTGATTTTAATAAAAATTCTTACTTGAGCTAACGACTTTACCTATAACTTCTACATCAGAAGATTCATTTAAATTTAATTGCATCGGAGGATAAATTTTATTGTCAGAAATAAGTAAAAGTGAACCATCCAGTAATTTTTGTATTCGTTTCACCCAGAGTGTGTCATTACTACGGATTACATAGATATGGCCATCTTGTGGCATTTTTTCTGCTGTATTTACTAACAGTGAATCTTGATCACTAATCGTAGGTTCCATAGAATCGCCTCGAGTAAATACAACGTAGAGATCCTTTTCCTTTAATCCACGGCTATTTAGCCAATCTTTACGGAATGCTAAACAATATCCGGAATTATCTTCTAAACCAACAAAAGCCCCCGCGCCTGCTGACACTTCAATATCTTCTCTCACTGGAATTAAACCAAACTCATCCATGGGTGTATTTTCAGAAGCATTATTTTTCTTATGTAAAATATAATCAACGTCTACACCATGTTCAGCAAGCAAGAAAAGTTTATCTAAGGGAATATTTCCTTTTTCACACCAATTATAAAGTGAATTCCTTGCTACGCCTGCTTTTCGCGCGAGTTCACTAACACCAATTCGTTCAATTTCTGATCGCAATCGCTGTAAAAAAATACTCAAAATAATATCCGCCTTTAAGAAATGATCAATATTTTGATCAATATTGCTTGAAATTATCAAAATATTGAGCAATTATATAGTCAAGAAAAATAACCCTGAGTAAAAAAACATCAGTAAACTATTTTTCTTTGTTCAAACCTGAACATGTAAAAACATAATATGCTCAATAATTTGAACATATTTACATATATTTGCACATGGAGCAATAGCAATGAAGTCAGATACTATTTCACTAATGTTATTATTCGCTACTTTTTTTAGTTTTGCTGGTTGGTATATGGCAGAGTCTGATAACCAGATTCTACTTAAAGAAAATCAAGTTTTAAAAACAAGAACTTATCACCATGATTAAATTCCCGATAATACATTAGGCAAATGGCGAAATTTTTATACCCTTTGCCTAAAGGGATTTCTATCCCATAGATTGATTATAATTTTCCTAATTTATTTTCACTCTAATAAAAGATTATTTCACTTTAAGCTCAATACGTATAAACAAGCAAATCTTATAAGTCGATCTAGTTATTCTTATTGTTATGTTATAACATAACAATTTGAGAGTTATTTAGCGTTGAAAATATATACATGATTTCTAGTCTTCCCGATATTTCATCGGAACTCACTGTCTTACCACATCCTTATCCTTTAGATTGGGTAGGAATGGAAAATATTGCGTTACCACTCAAATTTGAAAATGCGTTTTGTAATAGTAAAGTAAATGCATTTGTAAGTCTGGATATACCTCATGCCAAAGGTATTCATATGTCCAGACTTTATACGCGGTTATTACAATTAACTAATGTTCCATCCCTGAAATTATTGGATATTGAGCATGTATTACAGGATTTTTTAAGTAGTCATTTAGAATTATCGCATCATTCAAAACTTGATATTAGTAGTGAGCTTTATCTTGAACGTCCTGCTCTTGTAAGCCAATTATCTGGTTGGAGGAGTTACCCTTTTTCTATCTCGACCCAATATATTCATGGTCAATTCCAAACTGAACTGACTTTAGAAATCGCATATTCATCTACTTGTCCATGTTCAGCAGCTTTATCACGTAGTTTGATCCAAAAACAGTTTATACAAGCAATTGCAGATCAAAATATCAGTTTGGATGACCCACAAAAGATTATAGATTGGTTAGGTACAACAGATGCTATTGTCGCAACACCACATAGTCAACGCAGTTTTGCGACACTCAAATTCAGATTATCACCAAAAATACAAAATATTCCTTTTGTTCAATTAATTGATCACGCAGAACAAGCACTTTCAACGGCATTACAAACAGCAGTTAAACGTATAGATGAACAGGCTTTAGAAATTGATCGTTGAGGAACGGATATAACCAATTTTTGAAATATTTTACCATTTTACAATATTTAATCCTATATAACGTGACGCTAAAAGTCATCCAAAAACCTGTTGGGGAAACTTAATAGTCGTTTCAGTAAGACTTGCTAATGAAAATAAACGAGTCATTGGTAGTTGTTGTTTTAACTTGAATATTAATACAGCCATTGCGGCCAAATATGTCAAATGCAGATATGTCTTGATGCAACGGCGAAACTGCCATGATCACCTCATCCTGATTAAGCAGCCATTTTTTGTGGCTTACTGTAGTACAGGTGATATTTTAAGGTTTACTTTTTTTAACCCTATTATAAAAAAACACATCCTGAAGGATGTGTTTTTTTATGCATTACTTAAGCTAAAACTTATTGAATACCATCAATAGTTGTACTTAGGCTAGTTGCAACAGTTGATGGGATAAATGCAAAACCTTTTTTAAGATTTGCATTCAAACCTGTTTGGTAGTTGACATTATAAGGTGCTTTTAATAATCCTTTTACAGCCGCAACTTTTGCAGCATCACCATTGCCATTGGTATTGCCTAACAAATATGAAACAGCCAGGATTGGATAAGTATTTGCTGGGTTCGCATATAAAGCAGGTCGTACTATTTTAACAAAACCAGTTTTACCTGCGGGTACATTGGTAATTGGTGAAAGTATGACTGTACCATTTGCATTATTACCAGTAATTACCTGGTCATTTGCAATAGCAAGATTATTTAAGAACGTAGTCGTTGGTGCTTCTGGTGAATAGCCATTAATTTTTGCAACTTTTACACCGCCAGTTTTGTAAGCATTACCAGCCTCTGCATAACCAATCGTACCCGCATTGTTTTTGACATAATCTACAACTGCTTGGTTATTAGATTGTCCAACAAAAGTTACACCTAGGCCTGCAACAGCATTTGAAAACAATTCATCGACTTTGATCACTTTAGTGCCAATAGGTTGAGATGGAAGACGTTGAATCGCATTCAGGTGATTGACAAAGCTAAAAGTTGTACCACTACCAGAGCTACGTGCGACTAATTTGATAGGTAGTGAAGTCGTTACACCGCTGTTAGGCACATCTTTCCAGTCAGTGATATCACCAGCAAAGATTTTTGCTAGTGTCTCAGAAGAAATATCAAGATTATCAGCAGCTGGAGAGTTGTATACAACAGCAACAGCACCAACGATTGCTGGAACCTGTACAGGTGCTACACGTGCCGCACCGCTAGATGAAAGAAATGCAGTATAATTTGTTTGTGTTAAAGGTGAATCAGAACCTGCAAATGGGCTTGTACCGTTAATGATTGCATTTTTACCTGAACCGCTACCATTACCGATATAAGTGACAGCATTCCCAGTAGAGGTATTATATTGACCAAATAATGAACCAGCTACAGGAGCTGCTGGAGTTAGTGTCGTTAAACCTGTATATGCTAATTCAGGAAGACTAGCGCCCTGACCTGCCAAATCGACTGCTTGAGCTGAAACAGAAAAGCCTGCAGCAAACATCACTGCACTGATTGAAGACCAAATCTTATTCATTTTCATGGTGAAGCTCCACATGGATGTTATTTATATTACGGACGTTGTTATAAATCTACCCACTTATACTTTTAAACAATGATTTATAAGTAAGTAATACCATCATGATGAAGTTTTATGAC
>NZ_OOGT01000319.1 GCF_900323515.1 Acinetobacter stercoris
GATAAGTGTATATTTCTTTCTAATAATAATCGTAAAAATTGAAATAAAAAAATATTAAAAACTTAACTCATCAAAGTCTTTCACTTGAGATAAAAATATTGAGGATGTTTTTATCATTGCCCATTTTTCCCTAAATTTTGGATCTCCCTCTTCATCTGGATTGGTATTGGTTCGAACCAGTTTTTTGTTAGTCAAAAAGTTAATACTGGTTTCACTTTCAATATAAGGACCGTGATTACTTGATGAATCATAACCAATCAAACGAAAATCATGTTTTTGCAGCCTAAAACTATAGTCCCAATAACCATAACGCCCATGCCCATAATGCACATGGAGCAGATTTTTCTCGATATTGATCCAGAGTTCTGGTGCAAAATACACACCACCATCTTCATTTTCAGATGAAAAACAGCCTAAATTTTTGACAATTTGTTTATATTTCCCCTTTTCATTAAGTAAGACAATGATACCTCGGCGATTTCGATCTAAACGCCCACGATATTCATCATTGACAAAGGCTCTGGAATCAGTTGCTTTAACAATGAGTACCAGATCCTTTTTACCATCTTTATTAAGATCGCCCTCTATCGCTTCAAATAAATGATATTTTGCAGGTACATAGGCTTTATATTTGATCTTATCTTTTTGAAGCTTTATTTCTTCGGGACTTAATTGTTGAGCAAAAGTCATCTTCGGGATAAAAAATATTAAAAGTGTTAGAAAAATCAAAAAATGCTTTTTATCCATTATATTTCTCATCTTTTATATTGATTCAGCCGATGAATCACACCTAGTCTTGATAACCACAAGATTGTTAGTGCACATTAAGAGTGATTTAAACGTTATGGTAGTACTATTTCAATTACTTTATTAGTTATGTAAAAAATACTGCCCCAAGCTTGTTGCTACAATAAACCAAACTAGGACTGTAATAAATCCTGTGAGTACATTCAAAATAATTTTCAATGGATTCGATAATTCTGATTTATAGATTTTCAAATTGATTGAAAAAGCTAAAGCTGCACAAAGCCCACCGATCGCCCCACCTATAAATACAAGCAATAATGGCCAACCACACATAAAATAAACTTTAGCAGGATATTTACTGTTTCCAAACCAACTCTTCTTTGACTCTAATGACATTAGTTTCTCTTTAATAGTCTTATATTTCTCAATTATATTTATCGCCAATATAATTAAAATTCAATCTAATATTCAAATAAATTCCAGATAGCATATTCCAAATAAACTGTATAAAACCTCATAAAGTACGTACAACATTTTCCTGTTTTTTCTTACGTATCCATCTGATTGCCAAAATTATGAATACAATCACCACTACGGCAACGATCACAGGCAGCACCATTGCCAATACTGAAAGTACGGCAGCACTCACCCATTCAACTGTAGAAACAACAGGATTTGCAATTCCCCCAGTTGTTGCGGTAGATACTCCTCGTGCCGCAACAGTACTCAGCTGAACAGCACTCGCTGTTCCTCCACCAACAATAATCGCTGCTGCCCAACTGGCAAACTGTGACATTTCCCCACTACTGACTGCCATAGTGGTCAATGTTCCCGCAATCATCGCAGCAGGAGTTGCAATCGTGTCCAGTATATTATCTACCCATGGGATGTAGTACGCTGCGATCTCACAAATTGTTGCTACAGCTAGAGCTATACAAACAGATGGCATCGCTAACCAGGCAAAACCCTTAGATGGTTCAAACAACCCGGTTACTGCGCCAATACTCATCACCAACAAAGGAACAAATACACGAAAACCACAAGCAGCACTTAAGCCTATACCGATACATAAACCAATGATTGTTTCCATATTCATTCCCTGGGTCTGTTGTGACTGTTTTTTATTAGAATATGCCTATAAATTAACAAAAAGCCCTATCAAGTGATAGGGCTTTTCTTTAAAAACAGGGGGTAACTGTTTTTATTTGTGCTGCTTAGGCAATTGCAATTTTATTGTTAAATTTATTGCCAAGGCATTTGGTACACGGTGGTAAACGATCAGTACCAATTTCTAAGTAGACGCGGTGTCCACATTGGACGCAAAAATAGAATCCTGTTCCGGGTCTTTCGCCAGCAGTAACCATTTTTGTTCTCCATAGGTTTAGAAATGGTAGAATCAGTATAACCCTATTGTGATGAATATCTATTGGTCATTTTTACAAATGATGATGGCATAATTGCAAGCAATCATTTCGAGAGAAAATTTTGGTGGGTTAAATCGGTTTAATCATCCAATTTTCGGCTTTCAGGCGAATTACTTTAACTTTAAAAACTCTATTTGTGACCATGAACCTATTATTTACTTTTGCATGCGCCGCACGCCATAAGTCATTATTGCCAATAAGCTATCCTATAGATGTAAAATCTTTCCTGATTTGTGCATAGTTTTTTTCAACACTTTACCCAACTCAACCACTTGAATAGTTGAGATAAACTCTTCAATAACTTGGAACATTTTTTCTTTCCATAGGCTCTTTTCCACACGAAAGCTTCCTTACCCTAAGTAATAACTGAAATTAAAATATTTCTATGTGGAAGATGCTTTTTTAAATGCTGACGAACAACTTTTGGTTGATATTTAATTATGTAGATAAAAAT
>NZ_OOGT01000344.1 GCF_900323515.1 Acinetobacter stercoris
ACGCTGCAGCTTTTTAATCATCTTAAAGATTTAAATCGTTTTAAATCAATACATAAAGGTAATGTTGGAAAAATTAGTATCGGAATGCCGCAAAGAATAGCTACTCAAATATTAATTCCTTATTTATATGAATATTATGAAAAATATCCTGATATTCAAGTGCTCATAAATAGCCGAGATGATTATTCACATCTGATTGAAGAACAGTTGGATTGTGTGGTAAGAGTTGGAGAGGTTCAGGACGAATATTTAATTGTTAAAAATATTGGAATAATGAAAATCGTAACTTTAGTATCACCAGACTATGTGAAAAAGTACGGTAAACCTGAAAATCTGGATGATTTAACACGACATAAAGCAGTCGAATATAATGTTGGCAAGACACAAACAGATACTGTAGTACTTTCATTTTTTCAGCATAATTTTAAAGTAGGTTATTCAGTATTGGTTGAAAATACTGAAGCATATTTACAAGCAGGTTTGGCAGGTTTAGGGATTATTCAGATTCCGGAGTATGATGCAAATCAGTATATTCAGGAAAATCAGCTGATATGTATTTTCAATGAAATTGCACCCTTGGAAGTACCTGTTCAAATGTTATTTTTAGAAAGGAAATATCGCCCCCAGTATCTGCAAGATTTTATAGATTGGTTGGAAATTAAGCTGAAACAAGTATTTGTAAGCGAAAAATAGTATTATTTGAAATTATAAAAACAACTTAATATGATCAGCATCATACCTAAACGACCTAAAATCAGTGCAAATTTTTCAATCCACGTTAATTCCATCGTATTGGATAAAAATAAGGTTTTATAAGACAGTTTATGTGTTGTTTTGTCCTGGTTAATGATCGTTCCCATTTCTGTGAGTACAAAAATCATTCCTATATTACCTAAAGCATCTAATGGTTCTAGGTCGTTCAAATAAGCGTCCTGTCCAAGCCCAAACAAATAAATACCTGCTGTAATAAAACATGTAATTTTGATTAGGGAGATCAGTTTCATCGCTGCTCTCATTTTATTTTTAACAAGCTTATTACGATAGGATAATAAAACAGCGCTGTAAATAAAAAGCCCACTTGGAATGGGCTTTTTTTGTATCACCAATGTTCACCAGGGAACAGCCTTGCATATGCACGTTGAACCCAGTTTAATTTTTCCTGTTTACCTACCGAAGCAGAGGAGCTTGGAAACAGGTTATAGCCTATCGACATCAGCTTATTATTAATTTCTGGTGCTATAGAGTAGGTTATTGATGCTAAACGTCCAAGTCCTGTAGCAATTTTCTTTGGTCGTTTCACGATAGCATAAGCGATCAGGTCTGCTGCCTGTTCCGGAGAGAGGGTTGGAACATATTTATAAATTTTGGTTGGTGCAATCATCGGTGTGCGTACCAAAGGCATATAAATGGAGGTAATGGCAATTTTATGTGAATGTACTTCAGCCGAAAGACAGCGACTAAATGCATCTAAAGCTGCTTTAGATGCTACATAAGCAGAAAATCGAGTTGCATTTGCAAGTACACCAATTGAACTGATATTGATGATTTGACCATCCTTACGCATCATCATTTGGGGCAGGATATTGAGGACTAAACGAACTGCTCCAAAGTAGTTAAGTTGCATGGTACGCTCAAAATCATGAAATCGATCCAGGGATTCATGAACAGCTCGACGGATTGAACGTCCTGCATTATTAATTAATATATCAATATGGTCGACAGAAGCTAAAATCTTTTGTGATACTTCATCAATGGCTTGCATATCATTTAAATCACAAGGGAAAATTGAAGCTTTACCCCCAGCACTTTCAATTTCGGTTTGTACTTCTTTTAAGGTCTCTTCAGTTCTCGCCACAAGTAAAACATGTGCGCCTGCAGAGGCTAATTTCTTAGCTGCTGTTAACCCTATACCACTTGATGCGCCAGTAATTAAAATGATTTTATTACGCACTTTTTCTTTAAAAAGTTGTTCTAATTTTTGATTCATATACATTCCCTGTTTAAATGAAAAAGTAAATTTATGTGGCTGTGAGAGTGAGGATGCTCATGACTATATTATGA
>NZ_OOGT01000210.1 GCF_900323515.1 Acinetobacter stercoris
TTATTGTATTGTGTAATATTAGGTTTTTCCTATCGAATACTGATAACAAGTTTTTTTATACTTGATACTGCAATATTTATAAAATTAACTGATATTAGTTTTCATTAAAAACAATATATTTTAAGCTTTTTAACTACAAACCTTTAAGTTTCCATCGCTATAATATCAATGGCTGTTTTTGGTGATAATATGAAAAATACTCTTGAAATTGATTTAATGCGTGAATCTGCGTCCTCTGTTGTTAATATATTGAAATCTTTGGCAAATACTGATCGTTTGCTTATCTTGTGCCATTTGGCCAAAGAGGAACTAAATGTTTCTCAAATTGAAGAAAAAACCCAGATATTGCAACCTACACTATCTCAACAATTAATGATGTTAAGAAAAAGTGATGTTGTTACTACTCGTAGAGATGGTAAACAAATTTTTTATTCTATTAAGGATGAAAAGCTATTAATTATTTTAAACACATTATATCACCTGTATTGCCCACCGAGTTTTAATAGTTTTAATTAAAACATATGCTGTTCTTTTTAGCATTTTTTCTGCATAATATATATGAAAATGTGATAAAGATTTTGGTATGGCTTTCCCTAAAATTAGATTAACGTCTATTCTCCCAGCTTGGCAATGGCTTCAAGATTATAATCTTCCAAAATTTAAATCTGATTTTCTTTCAGCACTTATCGTCATTGCAATGCTTGTTCCTCAAGGAATGGCATATGCAATGGTTGCTGGCTTACCTCCCATTACAGGCTTATATGCCAGTATACTTCCTATGATTCTCTATGCAGTTGTAGGGGGAAGCTTAACGCTTTCTATTGGTCCTGTTGCACTGATCTCTATGATGACGTTTGCAACTTTAATTCCTTTTTTTGAAATTGGTTCCCCAACTTATATTCAGTCTGCATGCCTGCTTGCTTTACTTGTCGGTATTATCTCTTTTCTATTAGGAATTTTCCGATTTGGGTTTTTAATTCGTTTAATTAGTCATCCTGTTATTAAAAGTTTTATCATTGCATCAGCAGTATTAATTGCACTTAGCCAAGTCAAATATTTACTGGATGTTCCTTTAAATTCAGACAATATTATAATTTTTTTACAAAGCTTGTGGGAATACTTGCCTCTAACGAACTTTAGGACGTTTATTTTTGGAATATTAGCAATTTTATTTTTAACGGTATTACCCAAATTTTTAAATTCAGCATTATTTGCCTCTTTAGCTGAGAAGCGTAGTTTCATCATTAAATCATTACCTTTAATTTTGATTTTTCTTTCATTGGCATTAGTACATTTTTTCTCATTAGAGAGCTTCGGTATTAAAACTGTTGGTGAAATTCCATCAGGGTTTCCACCTTTAAGCATGCCCTTTTGGTCTTGGGATTTAGTAATTAAACTTTTGCCAGGTGCATTTATGATTGCAATGGTAAGTTTTGTCGAATCCATTTCTATTGCTCAGGCTACGGCTTTTCAGCAACGTAGTGAGCTAAATAGTAATCAAGAGCTTATTGCACTAGGACTATCCAATATCGGTGCTGGTATAACTTCCGCATTTCCAGTGACAGGGAGCTTGTCAAGAACAGTAGTAAATGCCGATGCTGGTGCAAAAACACCGATGTCTGGTATTTTTTCGTCAATATTTATTGTAATTGTGAGTTTATATTTCACAAGATTGTTCCAAGAGTTACCACTCGCGATTTTGGCAGCAACAATTATCGTTTCTATTTGGAAACTTGTCGATTTTAGACCATTTATCAAGACATGGCGTTATTCCAAAGCAGATGGTATAGCTATGTGGATCACTTTCTTCGGCGTACTCTGCCTTGATATTTCAACTGGGTTGATAATTGGTATCGTAACAACATTTATTCTATTACTCTGGAGAATTAGCCGACCACATATTGCTGTAATCGGACTAATTCAGGGAACCCAACATTTTCGAAATATTAGCCGCCATCAAGTTTTGACCAGTTTAAACTTGGTATCTATCCGTATAGATGAAAATTTATCATTTTTAAATGCAAATGCATTAAAAGAGTTTGTCATTGCTGAGATCAGTAAAAATAAAATGCTTAATCATGTAATTATTAACTGTTCTAGCATTAGTAATATTGATTTAAGTGCACTAGAAACCTTAGAGGATATCAATGATCAGCTCTTAAAACTGAAGATCAAGTTACATTTATCTGAAGTTAAAGGACCTGTTATGGATAAACTAAAATGTTCTCAACTATTAAATGAATTAAGTGGAAATATTTATCTTACGCATTATCAGGCAGTCCATGATCTTGAGCCAAAAACGTATGCCTAATACATGAAAAGTCATGTTATTTGAATAAATCTTGCCTATATGTCCAAGATGAAAGCTAAAAATTTTAGAATTATTAAATTTAGGTATAGAATAGCCCCCTTATTTATTCCACACCCTTTTTTCCATATAAGGCTCAGTTATGTTCTCAGCCCTAGCACGTTTAAGTCTGGTTTCTAGAATTCTTATCGCTATCATATTAGGTGCGGTTGTTGCGTATTTTTTTCCGCAAACCGCAGCCTATGTTGGTTTATTCGGGGATTTGTTTATCAAGGCATTGAAGTCAGTAGCACCAATCCTGGTATTTGTTTTGGTCTTGGCATCAATTGCTAATTTTAAGGTGGCAGAAGGCAATGGTAATTTAAAGCCTATTCTGCTTATGTACCTTGTAGGTATGTTACTTGCTTCGATCAGCGCTGTAACTGCAAGCACATTGTTCCCAAGCACATTATTTTTAAGTATTAATCCCCAGACTGAATTACAGCCACCTGGTAGTATTGCAGAAGTTCTCAAAAACTTATTACTGAGTTTTATCACCAACCCTGTTACTGCTTTGAGTGAAGCCAACTTTATCGGTATCCTCGCCTGGGCTGTAGGTTTGGGGGCTGCATTACGTCATGCATCAGATACAACAAAACAGGTCATCACTGATATTTCTGATTCAGTGAATGCCATTATCCGTATTGTGATCAGTTTTGCTCCTTTAGGTATTTTTGGTCTGGTTGTTGTAACCTTTGCTCAAGCAGGCATGGAAACTTTAAAAAACTATTCGCACTTACTTATTGTACTTGTAGGTACAATGATATTTGTAGCGCTTGTAATAAATCCACTACTTGTAGCTATTGCCATCCGTAAAAATCCATATCCATTGGTTCTGACCTGTTTACGTGAAAGTGGTATTACTGCATTCTTTACGCGTAGTTCAGCAGCAAATATTCCAGTTAACCTTGATTTGGCAAAACGCTTAGGTGTTGATGCTTCAACAGCAAGTGTTTCTATCCCACTTGGTGCAACGATTAATATGGCTGGTGCTGCTGTTACGATAACTGTTTTGACACTGGCAGCTGTAAATACCTTGCATATTCAAACTGACTTTATCACCATGTTTATTCTTTCTGTTGTTGCTGTCGTAACGGCATGTGGAGCATCTGGTGTTGCTGGTGGATCTTTGCTACTTATTCCTGTAGCGTGTGGATTGTTTGGTATTTCAAGTGAAATTGCAATGCAGGTTGTTGCGATTGGTATGGTAATTAGTGTACTTCAGGACTCAACTGAAACAGCGCTTAACTCTTCAACTGACGTACTTTTTACTGCAGCAGTTGATCAAGCACGTAAGAAGTAATATATTGAAATAAGTAGTTTTTTCTTAATGAATAATTATGCCACTTCAATATTTGCCTTTTTGGGTTCAACTCGGGGCTTTTTTACTTGCGGTTAATGCTGGAGTTGTAAATGTTTTAGGGTTAATTACCTTATTACATCAATCAGTTTCGCACATGACTGGTAATGCGAGCATGCTCGCAATCCATCTTATACATGCCGAATATTCAACCGCTATATTTATTGTTCTAGTCATATGTAGTTATGTACTTGGATCAAGTTATAGCGGTTTTATTTTAGGAAATAGTCATTTCGCATTAGGTCGCCGTTATGGTGTGCCTTTAACTTTAGTGGCTATATTCCTATTTCTTTGTTGGTGCTTTATCCCCTATTTTCCACACTATTCTTTATTATGGGCATGTGCAGCAATGGGTATACAAAACGCTATGGTGAGTCACTACAAAGGAGCAATTATCCGTACAACTCATTTGTCAGGGGTGTTAACAGATTTAGGCCTGGCTTTGGGATATCGTTTTCGTGGTTTACAAGTGGAAAAACGCCGAATAATTTTACATTTGTTAATTGTATTCGGTTTTATTTGTGGCGGGATGATTGCAGCAGCAACAGAACCTTATTTAAAATTAAACGGTTTTCTTGTGCCAGCAGGTTTAAGTTTCATATTAAGTCTTGCTTACTGGTTTATTTATTTTCGTCATATATACGTTCAAAAGTAATGGTTGGTGTTTCAAATGGTTAAAAATGCATTACAGGCTCAGCTTCTTAAAGCGGGCTTAGTTGACAATAAAAAAGCAAAAAAACTGTCTAAGCAAGCACAGCATGAGCAACGTACAGGTCAAAGTAACGAAGCTGAACTCAAAGCAAAGATTGAGCAAGACAAACAAGGTAAAATTGCTAAAGATCAGGCATTGAATATGGAAAAGCAACGGTTATTGGATGAAAAAGCACTTAAAGCTTCCATCATACAGATGATTGGACAACATAAAATTAAAGATACTGATGGTGAAGTCATTTATCAATTCATTGATGCCAATAAAATAAAGAAAATATATATCAATCAACAAATATATAATGCACTTGTTTCTGGCAGTCTCGTTATTGCTAAAGAAAATGATGGATATGCTTACTTACCTAAAGCATTAGCTGAACGTATTGATGAAAAAATGCAAGGTTTTATCATTATTAATAATGCTAATGCTCAGTCCAATGAACAAACGACTGATGAGGAAGACCCTTATGCTGCCTACGTCATTCCTGATGACTTAATGTGGTAAAACAAAGTTTGCTTTCTGAAACTGGCGCTAAGCCAGTTTTTTTATAGAAAATATTTATATTTTAAAATGCCATCAGATTAGATCACATCAAAATGTATAAAATAGTATTTAACTGCGTTACTTTTACTGTAATGTGACCTCAATATCAATAAAATAGAATAATGTAAAAAAAGAGGTTTATCGTTTTGGAAAAATTTGGTTTTATCCAAAGTATTCGTGACTGGTCTGATCAATATCCATGGTTAGAGATGCTTAGTTCGCTCACTATTTTAATTATTGTTGCTTTAATTGCGAATTTCTTTGCGAAGCAGGTCGTTGTCCGGGGCATCCGAAAGCTTATTTCAAAAATGAAATTTGCCAACAAAGAAGTCTTTGCTGAACATAGTGTTATTCGCCGTATTGCCAATATTGTTCCAGCTATTGTGATCATGAATGGTATCGTGACTGTTCCTCACTTGTCTGAAAAAGTGATCACGCTGGTACAAATGCTTTCACAAGCATTTATATTTCTGACCATCGCATTAGCAATTAGTGAATTTCTGAGTATTTTTAACTTAATTTATCAACGAAATCCTAAATCGCGTAATAAACCTATTAAAGGTTACTTACAACTCGTCAAACTCATTATATTTATTGTGTGTGGTTTGATGATTTTAGGTACTTTCCTAAAAAAAGATGTATTTACATTGCTTGCAGGCTTTGGTGCTATGGCAGCAGTATTGATGTTGGTATTTCAAAATACCATTCTTTCATTGGTTGCTTCAGTACAAATTTCATCATACGACATGGTCAGAATTGGTGACTGGATCGAGATCTCTTCATTACACGCAGATGGTACTGTCATTGATATGTCATTACATACCGTCACTATTGAAAATTTTGACAAAACGTTTACCACTATCCCTACCAATAAGCTCGTTACAGATACCTTCAAAAATTATCGGGGTATGCAATTAATCGGTGCACGAAGGATTAAACGTTCAATATTTATTGATCAACAGAGTATTCATTTTATGACTTTTGATGAATACGAAAAGTTGAGAAACTTTTTGTTGCTCAATGATTATCTCGGTGAAAAACAAACCGAGCTTGATACCTTCAACCAACAGCTTGAAAGTAAATCCGTATATAATCAGAGAAGATTGACCAATATTGGTACTTTTAGAGCCTATATTGAACAGTATCTTCAAAACCACCCTCGTATCGCACAGAATCAAACAATGATTGTTCGGCAAATGCAACCGACAAGTGAAGGTTTACCATTAGAGGTTTATGCGTTTACCAATACAACTGTCTGGAAAGACTATGAGGCGATCCAGTCAGATATATTTGATCATTTGTTAGCAATCATCCCAGAATTTGGCTTGAAAATATATCAATCACCTTCTGGTGCTGACTTGCAGTTAATTTCATCATATCAAAATATTCATGAAAACCTGTCTGGTTAATTACTTGAATTGTATATCAAAAACCAATATCTGTATTATTTTAACTATTTGATAAATAAAATCTTATATCCTGTTTTTATATAACAGGATATAAGGTAATCAAAAAAATTGTATTCTTTTAACTGAAACGGTCAATTTTCTAAAACCAAGAATTTATTTGTTCATACGAAGTTCTGACATAGCTTGCTCAGCTTCATATATAACCCTCTGAACTTCTTCTTTTTTTTTCTTTTTATTTTGCTCATGAACAAAAATGGATAATCCTACGATAAGAGGTACGAGTACGATGATAATCATATATGTTTTATAATTGTTCATGTGATTATCCTTTTATT
>NZ_OOGT01000379.1 GCF_900323515.1 Acinetobacter stercoris
ATATTAAATACAACTTAAAAAATTATTCAAAATTGATCAATATTCTAAATCAAAATTTTAAAACAAATTAACTGCTCTTTTCCTTTAAAAAAACTAAAGTTAAATTAAACGTATTTTGGCTGGCATCTTTTCCCAAAAAAAATTGATATTCATGGATTAACCATTCTTTTGAGTCAGGGTAAAATACAGGGACAACAGAAACATTGTTTTTTTTCAATGCATCAACAAATGGAGCTGACTGAGTTTTTGTTAAAAAATCCTTATTTCCACCACTAATAAATACTGGTGGATAATCTGATGTAATGTGTTGAATCGGAGAAATTTGTTTTAGAAACTCAAGATTGTCTTTCTGATTACCGGTATATGCTTGAACCATATTATTGACTCCCCATTCGATAATGGAAATCTCATCAGGTGCTGTAGTAATGAATGATGCCATATCATAAATACCACAATGTAAAATCAGTCCCTTTAACTGCTTGGCTGTAATCAAGGGAACAAAGTCTGATGATCGGGCAAAAACTGGATTTGTTAATAAGGCTGCGTAGTGGCTCACCATATTTGCGCCAGCCGAATCACCCGCAAGAAAAATTGACTGTGCATCAAGATTATATTGCTCTGCATGTCGCGTAATATATTGTAAAGCCTGATTAATTTGATGCAGCTGAGTTGGATAAACAACCTCAGGTGCTAATTGATAATCAATAGAAATAACGTTATATCCCTGTGCTGCAAGAAGTTTATAATAACCTCGGGCATTGTCTTTCGCTCCTGAAACCCATCCTCCCCCATGTACCCATACGATTACAGGACGTTTTCCCAAGATTTCTATATTTTCAGGTTGATACAAATCAAAATTTAAAACCGGATTTTCTTGATATTGAATATTATTTTGAACATGTACATTTTCTGGTGCATATTTATCCATCATAAAACGCTGAAAATGTGTTGATGTATTAAATGCTCCTGCAATCACTTTACTATTGGTCTTCACATTTTGACATGCACTTAAACTAATACTGGTCGCAATTAATAAACTATAGACTGTGATTTTAAGTGCTTTGGACATATGCTAAAGTTCTCTAACTACAACTGTTTTTGCCATTTTATCATGCCAGCCTTGTTTTTTTGAATCGAATGCAATCCAGAAATACCCGATACAAAATACGATCGCCGAAACGATATAGCCAAGATAGCGAATAATCCCCTGCGTTATACTTATTTTGTTTCCTGTCGCTTCATCAAGCACTTTTAAACGTAATAAAAGTTTACCTGGAGTTCCAGAGCATTTTACCCAAAAAATGATATAAACAACTGCACAAAGTAATTGCCACGCAAGTTCAGAAATAGAAATTTGTGGCTGAATTTCTTCTACACCACTACCAGTTGCGTCTAAAATTATGGAAAGAGGAATTAATATCGCCAGTAAAATAATTGTATCGATAATTGTGGCCAATAAACGAATCCAGAAGCCCGCATATTCGTATTTATAATCCATAAAAAACCTACTTTTTGAATGAAAATTTATCTTTTGCTTATCTTTTTATCCTAAACAATTTTAAC
>NZ_OOGT01000081.1 GCF_900323515.1 Acinetobacter stercoris
ATTCTATATTTATTTAATAAAAACTTTAGAAACAAATATTTTTCAGCTTTATTCATTGCAATTTCCTTCCTAAATCTTTTTTTAGCATTCTATAAGTAAAGCTAAAAACTTAAATACTTAGCTTGAAAAAGCTAGGATGACGGATAAGTAAACTGCTATAAAAATTTCAGGCACATAAAACACTTATTTTTTAATCACTCAATTATATTGTTATTTTAGAAAACCAAAATTAAAAACAATGCTTTACATTTACTATATTTTTTAAGTATTTCTAATAAACCTTTAAAGTAATTATTTATTCCATTTTTACTGGCATCATTGCTTTGCATATTACGGAAATTTATAAGCAAAAAAGGATAATCAATGTTTTTAAGATCTAAAATTGTGTCTATTGCGACTCCACTACTTTTAATTAGTCAAATCAGTTTTGCAGACTGGATAAAAGATGCCACCTTGCAAAATGAATCCAGAACTATCCAGATAAGACATCAAATCCATGAAAATCCAGAACTTGGAAATATGGAGTTCAAGACATCAGCGTTGGTTCAAAAAGAATTAAAATCTTATGGTATTGAGGTTAAAACTGGTTTTGCCAAGACCGGAGTTATTGGTATCTTAAAAGGTCAGCAGCCTGGTCCCGTTATGGCCTTACGCGCTGATATGGATGCCTTACCCATTGAAGAAAAAACAGGTTTAGCATTTGCCAGCAAGAAAAAAGCAATCTATCAAGGGAAACAGGTTCCTGTTATGCATGCCTGTGGACACGATACACATACAGCGATGTTACTAGGTGCTGCAAAAATCCTGGCGGCAAATAAAGATAAAGTTAAAGGTACTGTTGTTTTTGTTTTCCAACCTGCTGAAGAAGGTGGAGCGGATATCGATAACTTTACGCAAGGGGACCAGATCGGTTCTCGTAAGATGATTGCTGATGGTGCTTTATCCAACCCCAAACCTGAAGTGATTTTTGGTATGCATGTCATGTCAGGTATGCCAAGCGGTCATCTGTACTATAAAGATGGTGCAATTTTAAACAGTGCTGACAATTTAAGAATACAACTCACCGGACAACAAGCACATGGTTCCATGCCTTGGCTCAGTCATGATCCTATTGTCGCTTCAGCACAAGTGATCAATAACTTACAAACTCTTGTTAGTCGTCGTGCTGATTTAACCAAAGGAATGGGAGTTGTCAGTATCGGAAGTATTCAGGGGGGAAATGTAGGAAATATTATTCCTGAACAGGTCAATATGATCGGAACAATACGCTCCAATAGCGAAGAAATCCGACAAGGTATAATTAAACAACTTCCAGATATGGTTCAGAACATAGCAGTGGCAAACTCGGTAAAAGCTGATGTTAAAATCACATCATACGCTCCAGTAACCATGAATAATAAAACCTTAACAAATACAATGATTCCAACCCTGCAAGCTGTTGCGGGTGAAGCTAAAACTCATCTTTTAGAAAATAACGCCAGTGCCAGTGAAGATTTTGCTTATTATGGAAAATTAATGCCAGCTTTGTTTGTTTTTGTCGGTGCAACACCACCAGACCAAGATATGTCTAAAGCCGCACCAAATCATAGCCCCCATTTTATTGTAGATGATGCAACGCTGAAAACAGGTGTAGAGTTGCATGTCCGTTTCATACTTGATTATCCGAACGTAGCTCAGCAAGTTCAGCAAAACTGGAAAGCAGTATCCTAAATACATAACTATAATCCACTTTGGGTGGAATGCTTTTCCACCCCGTTTTAAAAATAATTTTCTACTGCATAAAATAAACGGAATGGTTTGTTGTGCCATTTGCCACATTTTTTAATATTGATAAACTGCGACCCGATTAAAGAACAGTGAGGTAAAACGTGAATCCTTGCATCATATGGATTTCAAATTTACCGATCTTTCCAAACATGTGTAAAAATGGACACTTATTATGGCGAATAAATTCGAATTCCAGATCCGCGTATATATCGAAGATACTGATGCAGGTGGTATTGTTTATCATGCCAACCACATACGTTATATGGAGCGAACACGTACAGAATGGCTACGTGCATCAGGAGTCGATCATTATTGGCATCAAGAAGATTACAACTTTGTCGTTCATAAAATATCTTTGAAATATAGTCGACCTATACTCATGGATGACTTAATTACTGTTACAGCAAGTGTAGTTTCGTGTAAAGCGACATCTTTTGTATTGCAACAAAATATTTATCGTGGTGAAATCATGCTTGCTTCTGGTGAGGTAGAATTGGCTTGCATTAGCAGTGAAATGAAACCTCGCAGACTTCCTGATGAAATTCGCGATCTAATCCGTAAGGAATTAGACCAAGATTAAAAAAATTTGGCACATGTAACTATGGCAACACAACTAGAATCCTCTCTACACGTCACTGATTTAATTTTACAAGCAAGTCCAGTCGTTCAACTGGTCATGTTGGTACTTTTACTCGCTTCTTTATACAGTTGGTATCTGATTGCCAAGTTACATATGGGCTATAAAAAAGCGCAAAAAGGCGATGAACATTTTCAAAAAATGTTCTGGTCAGGTGCAGAACTAAACACCTTATATAACAATGCCCAGCTCAATTCTAAACGTGAAGGTTTAGAAGATATTTTTTATCAAGGTCTGGGCGAGTTTTTAAAACTCAAAAAACGTCATGCTGAAGCCACCCCAACGATTGAAGGAACTGAGCGTATCCTGCGTGTTGGTCTTAGTCGTGATCAAGGTCGCCTTGAACAAGGTTTAGGTGCATTGGCGAGTATCGGCTCGGTTGCTCCATATGTCGGCTTATTTGGCACAGTTTGGGGTATCATGAATGCTTTTATTGGGCTTGCAAAAGTAGACCAGGTTACACTTGCAACCGTTGCTCCAGGTATCGCGGAAGCACTGATTGCTACTGCAATTGGTTTATTTGCCGCAATTCCAGCAGTTTTGGCTTTTAACCATTACACAGCTAAAGGCGAAGAAATTTATAACGATCGTGCATTATTTAGTGAAGAAATGGTGGCGCTTCTACAACGCCAGTCTGTGGGATCAACACAGGAAACTGAATAATGGCAATCCAACGTTCTGGACGCTTCGAGCGTATTAAAAAGCCACTAAAAAGTGACATGAATGTGGTGCCATATATTGACGTCATGCTTGTTCTTCTGGTGATTTTTATGGTGACTGCACCAATGATTACGACTGGTGTAAAAGTTGATTTACCTCAAGCAAATAACAATCCGATTGAATCAAAAGAAACACCTGCAATGGTTTCTTTACAAGCGGATGGAAGCTTGTATCTTGACTACAAAGACCATAAAAAAGAAAAATTGACTATTGATGAGTTAAAGGATGTTTTAAATCAAGCTCAAACTGAGGCTGAATCAAATCATCAACATTTAAGTGTACTCATTAATGGTGACCAAACCCGTGCCTATGGCGATGTCATGAAATTGATGTCTGCACTTCAAGATGCAGGCTTAACTCAAGTCGGATTACTGACCGCACCGATAAAGTAAGTTATGAAAGATTACAAACAGCCACAATCTAAAGAAAAAGCAATAGCGCTTGGATTTACCTTTGGTGTCCATGCTGTGGCAATTGTTGGCTTACTTTTTCTTGGTATGAGTAAACCACCTGAACCACCGAAGCAAATAAAAACTGTATTGGTTCGTCCAGAAGACCTCCCTCCTCCAATTGCAGAGCCATTGCAACAGACAGACTCGACAGAGACAACGGACACCAATATTGCTACTCAGGTTCAACAAACCACGGAACCAGACCCAACAGCACAAAACATTCCAAATGAGAAAGCACCTGATGTTGACCAGCAGAAAGCTGCAGATGATGCAAAACAAGCTGCTGCCCTTATGGCTGCTCAACTTGCTAAGGACAAAGCTGCTGAATTAGCCAGATCTAAAGCTGAAGCAACTGAAAAAGCTCGTCAGGCCAAAGAAGCCGCTGAAGCAAAACGTAAAATTGAAGCTGCTGAACAAGCACGAAAAGCAGCAGAAGAAAAAGCCAAACAGGCTAAATCAGCTGCCGAAAGGAAAAAAGCTGAGGCTGAAGCAAAAGCACAAGCTGATGCCGCAGCCCGTGCCAAAGCTGAAGCTCAAAAAAAAGCTCAACAGGTGAAAGAACAAGCAGCTGCACGACTACGAGCAGAAGCACAGGAAAAAGCCCGTCAAGCTAAGCTAGAAGCAGCTCAAAAAGCCAAAGCTGATGCCGCTGCAAAAGCCAAAGCCGATGCCGCTGCAAAAGCCAAGGCCGATGCTGCTGAAAAAGCTAAACAGGCGAAAGCTGATGCCGCTGTAAAAGCCAAGGCCGATGCTGCCGAAAAAGCTAAACAGGCGAAAGCTGACGCCGCCGCAAAAGCTAAAGCCGATGCTGCTGAAAAAGCTAAACAGGCGAAAGCTGATGCCGCTGCAAAAGCCAAAGCCGATGCTGCTGAAAAAGCTAAACAGGTGAAAGCGAAAGCAGAAGAAGAAGCGAAAGCCTCAGCTGCGAAACAGGCTGCTGAAAGTGCTGCAAATAAAAAGGCGGAGGCCAAAAAAATTGCTTCAACTGCTAAACGCGATTTTGAAAGTAAAATCAAGAGAGTTTGGGATGTTCCAGCAGGTTCAGCAGGGAAAAAAGCAACAGCCCGTGTAACATTAAGTGACAGTGGTTCTGTATTGTCTGTAATTGTCAATTCAAGCGATCCAGATGTAAAAGCAAGTGTAGAAGCTGCTGTTCGTTCAGCTGCACCATATCCAATGCCTTCGGATCCTGATGCTCGACGTGAAGCAAGAACATTTACTTCAAGCTTTACAGCACACTGATAAAATTAAAACAAGATAAACCTCGCCTAATGCGAGGTTTATTTTTATACTTAAAATTATATTCTCAGAAATAATTTCTCAGTTATACAATGAATAAATTACTTACACTTTTACTTGCCTTTTTCCCTATTACAAGTTTCGCTGGACAAGACTTCGAGCCTGCAGATCAGAATCCTATTACTCTGAATACAGCAAAAGCTCTTTCTAAAATGGATAGAGAAAATGAAATCGCCAAAAGTGAAGACGCTAAACGAAAAACCATTGAGTATTATGAAAAAAGAAAGCAACGGTCTGTTGATGTAAAGCGAGATTTTGAACGTCTAATTCTTAGAAACTGGGATGTTCCGACTGGTTCTATGGGTAAAACTGTAAAAGTACTCATTGAACTCAATGACGATGGAACAGTCAAATCAGTTACTTTTGACTCTTCTGATCCAGTCTTTAATGAGAGTATCAAACAAGCTATTGAAAATTCAGCTCCATTCCCTTTACCTAACGATTATGTATTAAGACAGATGTCAAAAAAAATGACTTCAATATTTAAAGCACGATAACGTCTAAAAAAAGTTGTGTTGACAAGGTATGTGTTTAGATACTGTCAAAAAAACTACAATTCAGATGCATTAAGCTACTTATTTCAGTTTAAAATTGTTTTGCAATCATCAAGTATTCAGATACATTTATTAATTTTAAAATATTCATCCTACTTTCATAATTACATGCTTTATATAGATTAAAATCATGTCATTATGTTACAAACACTATGAATGAAAAATGAGTACCTAGGCGTACATGGCGATTAATGAAAATGACTCGTAAACATTTATTAGGATTGGCAATTATTGTGGCTCTTAGCCCTGCTGTCATTTCAACTTCTTATGCGCAATTACATCTTGAAATTGCTAAAGCTCCTGAGCAAGCTCCCAAAATTGCAATCGTTCCGTTTAGCAATGATCAAACAATCTATCCGATTGTAGAAAGCGATTTAAACCGCTCAGGCCGTTTTACAAGTAGTTCACAAAATCTGCCAGCTACTGCACAAATTAATAGTGCAAATGCTGAAAGCTGGAAAGCTGCTGGTATCCCTTATGTTGTTGTAGGGACATCTAAAAAAACTGCAGATGGTGGAATTGAAATACACTACCAACTTTATGATGTAGAAAAGCAGACTTATCTATTAAATGAACTGCTAAATGTCCCAGCATCCCGTGTGCGGGCAGCTGGTCACATGATTAGTGACGCAATTTATCAGGCACTTACTGGAATCAAGGGTGACTTTAGTGGTCGCATTGCTTATGTTCTACGTAATCCTGCCACACCTAATCAACGCTATACTTTACAAATTGCGGATACTGATGGCGAACAACCAAAGACCATTCTGACATCCCGTGATCCTATTTTATCTCCAGCATGGACACCTGATGCGAAAAAAATCGCCTACGTATCATTTGAAACCAAACGCCCTGCTATTTATCTACAGGATCTGGCAACAGGTCAACGTGAAGTTCTAGCGAGATTCCGTGGTTTAAATGGTGCACCGAGTTTTTCTCCAGATGGCAAATCCATGTTATTTACAGCTTCTATGGATGGCAACCCAGATATCTATAAAATGAACCTGGAAACTCGCCAGCTAGAACGCATGACCAATGATTCTGCAATCGACACCGAAGCTCGTTACGCACCAGATGGTAATTCCTTTATTTTCACATCAGATCGTGGCGGTTCCCCACAAATCTATCGCTACTCGTTCTCTGATGGCAATGCAAAACGAATCACCTTCAAAGGTGCATTCAATGCTCGTGGAACTTTAAGTGCAGATGGTAAGAAACTCGCATTGGTACACCGCCCATCAGGTAGTAATTATAAAGTAGCCATTCAAGATTTAAATACAGGCATCGTCAGTATATTGACACCAACGAGTCTGGATGAATCCCCTAGTTTCTCTCCAAATGGTCAAATGGTTGTATACGCAACACGTGAAGGTAATCGCGGACTACTCTCTGTAATGTCTACCGATGGTCGTTTCCGTATGAATTTACCAAGTGAACAAGGTGAGGTTCGAGAGCCAGCTTGGGCACCCAAATGATTTTTAATTTGATCACAGAATGTAAGAGGTAAAGATGAAAACACTCCAATATTTAGCACTTCCCCTTTTAGCTGCAAGTTTAGTTATGACAGGCTGTGCAAGTCGTAAACCTGCTGGAAATATTCAGGCTGGTCAAAATCCAAATAGTGCTGTTAGTACAGAAGGTTTAAGTGAGGATGCGGCATTAAATGCACAAAACCTTGCCGGGGCTTCTTCAAAAGGTGTAACTGCACAAAACCGTGCTGAACTTGCAAAACGTGTAGTACATTTTGATTATGACAGCAGTCAGCTTTCCAATGCTGACTATCAAACCTTGCTTGCCCATGCGCAGTTCCTCGTTGCAAATGCCAACTCGAAAGTTGCATTGACTGGTCATACTGATGAGCGTGGCACACGTGAATACAACATGGCACTAGGCGAACGTCGTGCTAAAGCTGTACAGAGCTTTCTTGTAAGTAATGGAGTCAGCCCTACTCAGTTAGAAGCAGTCAGCTATGGTAAAGAAATGCCAATCAATCCAGGTCATGATGAATCAGCCTGGAAAGAAAACCGTCGTGTAGAAATTAATTACGAAGCTGTACCGCCACTTTTAAAATAAAACTTATTATGACAATAAAAAGCGCTCATATGATTATGGGCGCTTTTTACATCCTAGCCATTGGACTGTTCAGCTTCCTCTGGCATGGGACTTTGCATGGCTTCTATCATGTCATGCTTATTAAATTTCTTATATTCCGGCTTAGATTCATACTCTTTCCATGCTTCCTTCATGTTTTCAGTCGAGATGTCATCTAGGCTAATACTTTCATTTGGGCTTGGAGTCGCTTCAAACTTTTTCGTTGTCATCGTAAGTGCTCCTGTTGCGGTGACCTATCCAATCAACATAGCACTTTATTCTAGAGTTGCAAGTGCAAATTCACGACAATTAACATGGTTTAATTTTTATTTTAAGCCGAACTCATCTAAAATACCCAGATTCGTTGATTGAATAGAAATGTATCGCTTTATTGGAGCAAATTTGGTATGTCATATCGCACATTATCCCAGTACCTAGAACAACAAAAAGGGAATCTTACACCTGAACTAGCAGATGTTATTGAAACCATCGCAAATACTTGCAGAACTATTGATCAAGCCTTACAAAAAGGTGCTCTGGCAGGTATTTTGGGAAGTGCTGAACATGAAAATGTGCAAGGTGAAACTCAAAAGAAACTTGACGTGATTTCAAACGGCTATCTAATTGATGCATTAAAAATAAATAAAAATGTTGGTGGACTTGCTTCCGAAGAACTAGATGAATTTACACCAGCTCAAGAAAATGGAAAATATCTGGTTTTATTTGATCCACTAGATGGTTCAAGTAATATCGATATCAATATGTGTGTAGGTACAATCTTCTCTATTCTTCCTGCTAAAAATGCAGTAACTCAAGCCGAAGATTTTCTGCAAGCAGGTGTTAATCAAGCTGCTGCAGGCTATGTTCTGTATGGACCATCCACAATGTTAGCGCTTACTGTAGGTGCGGGAGTGGTTTTCTTTACCTATGATCCTGACGCTAAAGAGTTCCTACTCACTTCTGAAAATATTCAGGTCGCAGCCGACACCAAAGAATATGCCATCAATGCATCCAATGCACGTCATTGGGAAGAGCCTGTAAAACGCTATATCAGTGAATTACAGGCAGGTAAAACTTCAATCCGTGAAAAAGACTTTAACATGCGTTGGGTAGCATGTATGGTGGGTGACATCCATCGTATTCTTTGTCGTAGTGGTATTTTCCTATACCCTTACGACACGAAAGATCCGAAAAAGGCGGGTCGCCTACGTTTAATGTACGAAGCAAATCCAATGAGTATGCTCATGGAACAAGCTGGTGGTGCATCAACTACTGGTCGCTTACGTATCCTGGAAATTCAGCCAACTGAATTACACCAACGTGTACCTGTTGTGATTGGTTCAAAAAATGAAGTTGAACTTGTAACAAGTTACCACAATTAATTTTCTATTTAATCAAAGTGGCTTATAAGGGGTTCTGATATTTCATAACCAATATGAAATGAATATCCCCCTATTCAATCCACTTTGATTTTTGAGTGTATACAGCACATGCCAACAATTTTTCTTGAATCAAAAGATAATCCCAAAATTAAACATCTGCGTGGTTTAATTGAACAGAATAATTATCGAAAAAAACAAGGGCAAACTGTCCTTGAAGGTACACATCTGTGCCTTGCATGGTTGCAGGAAAATCGAAAAATCAACTCTGTTTTTACCACTGAAAATGCTTTAAAGCATATAGATCTGGAAAAAATTACTGAACAATATCAAGGTGTAGTCTTTGTTATTGGTGAGTCTTTATACAAAGACTTGAGTACCTTAGGAACATCTCTGGCATGTTTGGCAATTGTCGACTTACCAAGCTCAAGTCAAAGCCTGGATTTTAAAGCAGATACACTTATTCTTGAAAATGTTCAGGATCCAGGAAATGTAGGTACACTTTTACGTTCTGCAGCAGCAGCAGGAATCAAACAAATTGTCTGCACAAAAGGCTCTGCATCACTCTGGTCTCCACGCGTACTGCGTGCAGGTATGGGGGCTCACTTTTCACTACATACTTTTGAAAATGTTGAATTGCAAGATATCCTGGAACAATTTCAAATCCCGGTCTACGTCACCAGCTCACACGATTCAACCAGCTTGTACTCACAAGATTTGGGCAAAGCATGTGCATGGATTTTGGGTAATGAAGGTCAAGGCGTATCAGACTATGCCTTACAGCATGCTCAGGCAGTCACTATCCCTCAGCCTGGCGGTCAAGAATCACTAAATGTCGCAATCGCAGGTTCAATCTGCTTTTTTGAAATGGTACGTCAACGTCTCTAAGACGTTGATCAAACCAAAATCAACAAAATAGCCCATTATTACGTTAAATTATTTTAATACTGCCCTAAAATACAAAAAAATCATTTAAACTCATTAAAAATATTTGCTTAAGTTGTCAACCTATCATTATTTTTAAACGTTATAGAAGTAACGAATTTGAAATAATGGTGGTCGCCCAATGACGGGATTTTCCATCTCTATGGATTTAGCACCTAAACAGTCTCGCTCTGAAGATGTCAGTACTCTTACCAGTACGGCTGAGCAACGCCTGAAATTTTTTATGCAGGATGTGACTGGTCGTGCCCTAGTGATGATGGAAAGCGCAACTCAGGGGCAACATGGTATCTCTATGGATTTAGTGCAAGAAGCATTTATTTCGCTTCACAAATCCTATTCAGATAAAAGCACTGAAGAATGGTATCCCCTGTTTTACACCATTTTAAATAACAAATTACAAGATTGGCGCCGTAAAGAAGCTAGACGAGCAAGTCCTTTTTCTTTTTTTAAAAAAATTGACTTAGATTCCGATGATGAAGAGGCTCTGGATATCATAGATGAGTCTACTCCAAATCCCTCTATTCATCTAGATCAGGAACTTACTGTTGAAGAGATTCAGGAAGCAATCAAACAGCTTCCTGTTCGCCAGCAACAAGCATTCATGTTACGGGCATGGGAGGGTTTTGACACCCAAACAACTGCGCAAATTATGAATTGTAGCGAAGGCAGTGTAAAAACACATTATCACCGTGCTATACAAGCGCTTCGATCAACTTTGGCTCATTTGAATCCTTATATGGGAGGATCAACTGATGAAGAATGATGACTTTACAAAACAAGTGACGTCCAAGCTAGATGGACTAGCCAGAAACCATCAAAACAAAGCTGTGGTTATGAACAATGTCTTGGAAAATATTCAAGAACGCTCATTATCCCGTTATAGTTTTTGGAAAATGGGTGGTTTTGCTCTTGCAGCAGCAATTACAGGATTTGTCATATTGCCTAATGCATTCGACCTTTCTGAAAAACAGCATCAACAACAGGTTGTGATTAATCCTAAACTTTCTCCACAAATGGTAGAAGATTTGGAAATGTTATCTGTATTTGGTGAGGATAAATCATCACATGGTAGCTAAGAAATTAGCACTCGCTTTTTGTGCAATCGGTTTTTTACAAACAAGTTTTGCTGGTTTTGAACGTTTTTGGTTTTTTTCCAAAGATGCAAATACACAGATAAATGAAAATTGGGATGCTCTTTCAGATGATGAACAAAAAGTACTGATCAAAAAATATCAGGCAATGAAAGAACTTCCTTCTAATCAGAATAACTTGCAACAACGCATGGACTGGTTTAACCAACTGCCTGATCAGGAAAAACAGAAAATGCGCGAAGCGTGGCAACAAATGAGTACACACGAACGTAACGAGATGAGACAGAAAATGGCGAAAGCCACAACTTCTGATCAACGCGCAGAAATTCGTGCTGAATACTTGCATAAATATCTGCAACCTGCCTCAAGCCCAACTTTACAATAATTTCATCCTTCTGGCTGACTAAGATCCTCACCTATATGAGTTACTTAATATTTTCTTGATCAGCCAATAATTTCCTATACACAATATTTTCACTAATAATGAGAGCTAAAATGAAAATATCATTAAGTCTATCCTTTTAAATTTTAAGTAGCGTACCAGCCCAATTTAGTTTTTGCTTTAAATATCCACAAACCACCCATTCAACAGGTATCAGCTTATACCTAACTTCAATCAAGATAAAGCATACATACAATTTCAGTCAAAGCTGGCGAGTAATTTACTACTCGTAAAAAATCAGGAGCAAATTTTGATATTAATCAACTTCATCAAACCAGCTATATCGAAGTAAATGCAATTTTTCATCAGAAATAGTGCCGTAAACAAACTATCTTGGATAGAACCGAGACTATTAAAATCAAAGCTTGAAAAACAGATTTCTAATAAAATGTTATGATTCAATCCGCAGTATTACAAAATAAATTTTAGTCAATATTTATCAACAGCATAACTAACAAAGTATCTCAAAAGAATTACGATACTTTTGTCGCTATTAATTAAACAAAGAAAATTTATTTTAGATATTGAACGTCAATTTAAACTATCCTAATCGTGGCTCAATTTTAGGTTTTTAGTACATAAAAAAGCCAGTCCAAATAGACTGGCTTCAGAGTACAGGTAATTAATTACAAATAATCACCTTCTCTTTCAGGCTGATATACAACTTTTTCGATTTTAACTTTCATCAAATGCCCATCTGGTTGTGGCCATTCAATCTCCTGTCCTTCCCGCAACCCCAAAATCGCAGCACCTACTGGAGCTAATACATTTACCTGCCCCTTATCACCTTTAAAGTCATGTGGATATACAAGCTGAACCTCTGTTGCCTCAGTCGATGGTGCTATAGTAATCAGCACCCTTGCATTCATACTCACAACATTTGCTGGTACATCTTTTGGATCAACGACGTCGGCTCTGGCAAGTTCATCTTCCAGATGCTGCATCGTTAAAGTCAAATTTGACTGATGCTCAAGCATAGTCTCAAGACGATGTAAATCTTGAGATGAAATAATAATATTTGGTTTTTCCATTTATACAATTCCTTTAATCAACAACGTGATTATGGGATAAATAGCGTGATTAAAATAAATATAACTCTTTCTTTATAACAGAAATTTAAGCTTTGTGAATCGAATAACCTGAAAAAAGCTTTTTAAGTAGTTATAAAAAAAGCCCCCTTGAGGGGGCTTTTCTCAAGTTATTGTTTATTTTACATAAACAGGGAATTTAGCGCATACTGCTGCTACCTTCTCTTTAACTTCATTAATTACTTTCTCATCACCTTTGCTATCTAGAACATCAGCGATCCAGTTTGCAAGCTCACGAACTTCTGCTTCACCAAAACCACGTGTAGTTACGGCTGGTGTACCGATACGGATACCAGATGTCACAAATGGAGAACGCGGATCATTTGGTACAGCATTTTTGTTTACAGTAATATGTGCAGCACCTAACCAAGCATCAGCATCTTTACCAGTGACATCTTGTTTAATCAATGACAATAAGAATAAATGGTTTTCAGTTCCACCAGAAACAATATCATAACCACGGCTAATCAATACTTCAGCCATTGCTTTAGCATTTACAACCACTTGTTTTTGATATTCTTTATACTCTGGAGTCATTGCTTCTTTAAAGCAAATTGCCTTGGCAGCAATAGCATGTACTAAAGGACCACCTTGGTTACCCGGGAATACAGCTGATTGAAGTTTTTTCTCAATTTCTTCGTTTGCCTTGGCAAGAATAAGAC
The DNA here is from genome assembly GCF_900323515.1 of Acinetobacter stercoris. GTDB lineage: Bacteria > Pseudomonadota > Gammaproteobacteria > Pseudomonadales > Moraxellaceae > Acinetobacter > Acinetobacter stercoris. The sequence goes on from NZ_OOGT01000081.1 coordinate 13,128, forward strand.
CTGAGCGAGGACCACGAAGAGTTTTGTGAGTAGTTGTCGTAGTTACATCTGCAATTTGAACAGGGCTCGGGTAAACACCAGCCGCAACCAAACCTGCAACATGCGCCATATCTACAAATAAATATGCACCTACTTTATCTGCGATATCACGGAAACGTTGCCAATCTACGATTTGACTATAAGCAGAAAAACCTGCCACGATCATACGTGGTTTATGTTCTAAAGCTAAACGTTCAACTTCTTCATAGTCGATTTCACCAGTTTCAGGGTTCAAACCATATTGAATAGCATTATATGTTTTACCCGAGAAGCTCACTTTAGCACCGTGAGTCAAGTGACCACCATGTGCCAAGCTCATACCAAGTACAGTATCACCAGGATTTAAAAGCGCTAAATAAACAGCAGAGTTCGCTTGAGAACCGGCATGAGGTTGAACGTTAGCATAATCAGCACCAAAGAGCTCTTTAGCACGGTCAATTGCCAATCGTTCGATAATGTCTACATACTCGCAACCACCATAATAGCGTTTACCAGGGTAGCCTTCCGCATATTTGTTAGTGAGTTTTGATCCTTGTGCTTCCATTACAGCTGGAGAACAATAGTTTTCAGATGCAATTAACTCGATGTGCGCTTCTTGGCGCTCACCTTCAGCTTCGATTGCTTTAGCTAATTCTGGATCAAATTCAGAAATAGAGATATTGGCGAACATTAGCGAGGTCCTATTAATTTAGGGCTTTTAAGCCGTGCTAAGATGCGCGCATTGTAACACGAAATAATCCTTTATACAGAATGAAGTTTACTCAGTTTGAGTAAAAAAAAGCTCATGTTTTAAACTACATGAGCTTTTATAGCTATTCTGATTAGATTTATTTAAATATCTATTGAGTAGCCATATAAGATTTTATATCAGCGACAATATTGTCAACGTTTTGACTCATCACAGTGCCATGGTCCCATGTTTTTCCAGTAACCAAATTAATCTTTGTGCCCAGTTTTTCAGCGGAAGAAACCAAAACATTTGTTGCTATATAAGGAACTGTAGCATCTATTTCACCCTGATAAATCTTGATAGGAGTTGAGACTTTTGCAGTTAAAGGTTGAGAAGTTTGCTCTAAAAAGGTGGAGATTGAAGGAACTTGCATAAAGCTAGTTTGAGTTAAATAACCATCCAGAGTATTAACTGTAAACGCGGCCTCCCCCATTTTTTCTCCAAAATTTTTCGCCAGTTCTCCTGAACATATTGTGTCTGCCTGCGTAGCAATAACTTCTGCTTTAGACTGAAAAACCTGATTATATGTAGCAGGATTTCGCTGGTCTTTCATCCCAGCGACAATAAGTGCGGCAAAAGTATTGAGTGAAGCATAAGTTGGAACTTGCTGCCCTGCCGGTAGGTTTTGAACCATACCATCACCAAAATTAAAAATTGTTTTTAAATTCGAAGCCGGAGCTACTGCAACCGTACCTTTATAATCCAGATTAGCACGTGAAGCATATTGAGCTGCACCAAGTGCAGCTTGTCCCCCTTGAGAGTGACCAACAGTTAACCATTGTTTTGACACTTTATTGCCCAACCAGTTGCGCGTAGCAACGACTGCATCTGTAATAGAATAAGCCTCACTTTTTACATTTAGGAATGGGTGAGCTTTACCCTCAGGGTCACCTAGACCTTCATAGTCAGGGGCAACCACCACATAACCTGCATTTAATAGTTTTGTGATCAACTCAAACGTTGAGTCAGTAATTTTATTACGAGACGGCGCACATTGATCTGCCACACCTGTAGTTCCATGTGCCCAAACTACAATCGGCCAGCCATTGATGGGTTGTGTCGTTTTAGGCGTAAACACCAACGCCGTTGCCTGTACAATTTGATTGTTCACACCCAACATTTTATAAGTCATTACCACACTCTCCCCTGCCACAGAGGAAAAATCAGTTAAAGAATATGCTGTCGGGGTTCCAACCACTGGATTTTGAATATTATTAATATCTGTTGAATTACCCTGTTGGGGATTATCATCGTTATCATTACATGCGACCAAGATCAAACTGCTGCTTAGCAATACTACAGCCATTAGTGTTTTATTCATCATGTTTCCCTGCTTGTTATTGTATTATTGGAATATTCCTATATCCCATAAAAATATTTTAACGAATTATTGATAATAATCTATATATAAAACATTATTTTTTATCTGATTCCCCCCAATAACTAAAGGAAAGTTATTTTCGATATATGCTATATACACTTACCTGCTCTCGCAAAGCATACATCTGTCTCTACTTTCCTTTATCTCGTTAAATTATAAATGAGTTGAAATATTTTCATTCCATATAGCGCTCAAGAAAGGATTGTTTACATATTCATTTACATGTTCAAGCTCAGCTGTACTGATATAGCCATCATGATTTTGATCTAACTTTTTAAACATTTTTGCATGTTGGTTTTTACCTTGTAAATCATTTGACCATGAATATGGAGCGAAGTCCTGAACATACTTGAACTCTGTTAAATCAATATGTTGATCTTGATTAGTATCATATTCTTGTACAAATTTATCCCATTCTGCAGCAACTGGAGTGTTTGCAAATACTTGAGTCATACATAAACTGGCGCATAACACGATCAATGCTTTCATATTCATCTTTCTTACCTATCTCTTGTCTCTAGTTCATCACTTTCTTTAACTAAATATTGTACGCCTGACATTGATAGT
>NZ_OOGT01000212.1 GCF_900323515.1 Acinetobacter stercoris
AATTCATGTTATCGCTAAAATTATTTCAAATTTCACAGTAAAACCGGGCTATCATTTTGCTATTTTCAACGTTTTACAAAGAATTGATTTAACTATAGCGATAACATATTTTTAAATATCAATAGATACTAAGATTTTCATTATCTCGATCAAATTGAATGTTTGATATCCATAAGCAAACTAAAGTTTTCTAGGCGTTTATCTGTATCGTAAATATCGCATGTAAAAATAAACTCATCTACCTGAGTCTGTTCCAGTAGGTCCAGTAAGCCATTTTTAACAGTTTCACTACTACCAATTTGAGCCATGGCATAAAAATTATCAACTGACATTTTTTCTGGAACAGACCATAAACCTTCCATACTTTTTACAGGTGCCTTTAATTTTAGGCTTTGGCCACGAATTAAACCAAGTACGCGTTGATAAGCGCTTGTTGCAAGGAACTGTGCTTCTTCATCTGTAATTGCTACAATTGTCGGTACACCGATAGATACATAAGGTTGTGCAAGGTATTTTGATGGTTCAAAATTTTCGCGGTAGAGCGTAATCGCTGACTGCAGCATACGCGGTGCAAAATGCGATGCAAAAGAATAAGGTAAGCCTAATTTTGCAGCAAGTTGTGCACTGAATAAACTTGAGCCAAGCAACCAGACAGGAACGTGGGTGCCATGACCTGGTGTCGCAACAATTTTCTGATGAGGAACAGGATCGTCAAAATAATTTAAAATCTCTACAACATCATGTGGAAACTGATCTTCAGTTTCCTGACGACCTCTACGCAGTGCTCGCATAGTAACTTGGTCCGTGCCAGGGGCACGGCCTAGCCCAAGTTCTACACGGTCAGGGTATAGAGTTGCTAAAGTACCAAATTGCTCTGCAACAACCAAAGGGGCGTGATTAGGTAACATAATCCCGCCAGAACCTACTTTTAGTGTTTCTGTATTTGCCAATAGATAACCCAGAAGTACGGATGTCGCAGAACTGGCAATGCCATCCATATTGTGATGCTCCGCAAGCCATAGACGATCATAACCGAGTTGTTCAGCATGCTTTGCTAATTCCAGTGCGTGTTTTAAAGAAAATTCAATGGTTTTATCATCCCGCACTGGTGCGAGTTCTAATATTGAGAATTTGGTATCTTTAAGTGTTGGCATTGGAATATCCTTAAATGTTTATATCGAAATATTACGATATAAGTTCTGCTTTGTATATCGTGTTTAATCGATATATAAAAAACATTACATAAAAAAAGCACCCGAAGGTGCTATTAAATTAGGTCTAAATAAACGGGGAAGATCAGCGTCCATGGCGGTGATGTTTATAGTGACCACGATGCAATCCATTGTCATGGCGATAATAACCACGATCATAACGGTCACCACGATATCTATAACTATCGTCATAACGTCGGTCCTGACTTACTTGACGACCTAGCGCAGAACCACCGCCTGCACCAAGAGCAGCGCCAATATATCCACCTGTTGTACCACCGATGCTTTTGCCAGCAGCATAACCACCGACACCACCAAGGCCACCACCAATTGCAGCACCAGCACGATCACGACGGTTACTTGAAACAGCAGCACCTCCTGCACCGCCAACAGCAGAGCCAATCATGGCACCTGTATTCCCGCCCATTTGTTTACCAAGTGCAGTACCAACTACACTTCCTAGAGCAGATGTCGCTGCTACACCTAGACCGCTGTCCGCATGCGTGATTCCGACAGTAGATGTTACTAATACGATTGCATATAACCATTTATTAAATTTCATAGCTCACTCCATTTTGAAGCTTTTATCTGCTTTTGTTCATTGAAGTTAAAGTAACAAAATAATTCTGACTGAATATGGAGGATTTTACTGGGAGTATTGTAGTTTAGTGAATTGATTGTTTCTGATTTGTTGAATTGTGAAGTTTTTATAAATGAGACTAAAAATAAAATATCATCCAAAATAAAAAAAACGCCCTGAGTAGGGCGTTTTCATTTTGATCATGTTTAACAATTAACGGCGGTGATGACGTTTTTTATGATAACGTTTATTTGAAGAGTGCTTATCTTTTGAAATTTTGTTACCGAGAGCACTACCAGCACCAGCACCTAGAGCAGCACCGACATATCCGCCAGAAGTACCACCGATACTTTTACCTGCAGCATAACCACCAACACCACCAAGACCACCACCGATAGCGGCAGAAGTACGATCACGCCGATTGGCAGCAACAGCAGCACCGCCTGCACCACCAACTGCAGAACCGATCATGGCACCTGAGTTGCCACCCATGTGTTTACCAATAGCTGCACCAGCAACACCACCTAAAGCCGAAGTTGCTGCAACACGAGCTGTATTATCTGCATGGGCACTTACTGTAAATAATGAAGTTACTGCCAATGCAGAACTAAAAAGAATCGCGTTTAATTTCATTGTTTGCTCCATGTCCTATATCTATATCTGGACAGCTCTATCTCAATGCAGTAAATGTAACAAAAGGATTCACTAAAAATGTGGAGATGAACATCTTTTCCTAACATGTTTGGTTTCTGATTGTATGCTTTCTATTAATATTGTCTAAAAAAATATCAGAAAAAGAGAAATTTTGAATTTAAAGTGAAGAATGNTTTGCATCAATCAAGTATGTAAATCAGATGATGAAATCTTTTTTATCTGCAATTTAATAGTTATGTCATTTAAACCAGAGAATCGTTACACTATGCACAATTCGGATTTACTTATTACTTCGTATATATAAATCGAAGCTAAGGTATAGATTGAGATACAGCTTAAAATGAAAGAATCGTTACGTTTACGTTTAGATCAATTATGTGATCGACATGAAGAATTAACCGCATTATTAGCAGATGCAGAAGTCATTTCAGACAATAAACGCTTTCGTAACTTATCACGTGAACATAATGATTTAAGTGAGATTACTGAAGTTTGGTCTAAATACAAACAAGCAGAAGAAGATATCGAAACTGCGGAAAGTATGCTGTCAGATCCTGATTTTAAAGATATGGCACAAGAAGAAATTCAGGAAAATAAAGCCTTGCTTGAAAGTCTTGAATCAGATTTAAATATTCTAATGATTCCAAAAGATCCAAATGATGCCAATTCAGCTTATCTGGAGATCCGCGCAGGGACGGGTGGGGATGAAGCTGCCATTTTCTCGGGTGATCTATTCCGTATGTATAGTAAGTATGCTGAAACACAGGGTTGGCGTATTGAAATACTGTCAGAAAATGAAGGTGAGCATGGCGGTTATAAAGAAGTTATTTGCCTGATCAATGGTGAAGGTGTATATGGCCGTTTGAAATTTGAAAGTGGTGCACACCGTGTACAGCGTGTTCCTGCGACTGAATCTCAAGGGCGTGTGCATACTTCAGCATGTACTGTTGCGATTTTGCCTGAAGTAGATGTTGATACTACCGTAGAAATTAACCCTGCGGATTTGCGTATTGATACATACCGTGCTTCAGGTGCAGGTGGTCAGCATATTAACAAAACTGACTCGGCGGTACGTATTACCCATATTCCTACAGGAACTGTGGTCGAATGTCAGGATGAGCGCTCACAGCATAAAAATAAAGCTAAAGCGATGGCACTTTTGGTATCTCGTTTAGAAAATGCCAAACGTGCTGCCCAGGATGCAGCAACTTCAGAAATGCGCCGTGATCTGGTTGGTTCGGGGGATCGTTCGGAACGTATCCGTACATATAACTATCCGCAAGGACGTATGACAGATCATCGTATAAATTTAACGCTTTATAAGCTAGATGCGATTATGGAAGGTGATTTGACCGAGTTATTAGATAGTTTGCATCGCGAGTACCAGGCAGATCAGTTAGCATTGCTTGCACAGCAAAATGGTGGCTAATGAATATTGCAGAAGCTTTGGCAGTTCGGGGTGAGATTGATAGCTACGAACGGCAAGAAAATGCATGGTTGCTTGAGTTTATTTTAAAACTGAATCCGCTTGAATTTAAATTTAGGGCTGCTCAGAATTTGACTGTTGAACAGCAACAAGCATATCTTCAGGCAATTCAACGTATCGAAAATGGTGAACCTTTGGCATATATTATTGGTTCTCAACCCTTTTGGACTTTAGACCTTAAAGTGACAAGGGATACTTTGGTTCCACGTCCTGATACGGAAGTTTTAGTTGAAACTGTTCTGGCTTTAAGCTTGCCAGCAAATGCAAATATTGTTGACTTGGGTACAGGCACAGGAGCAATTGCATTATCACTTGCGAGTGAAAAGCCAGACTGGAATATATCCGCAACGGATATTTATTTGCCTACTTTGGATGTAGCCAGAGAAAATGCCGTTTTACATGATTTAAATCGAGTTAATTTTTTTTGCGGTGCTTGGTTTAATGCTTTGCCTAAGCAAAAATTTGATTTGATTGTATCCAATCCACCTTATATTGATGCTGAAGATGAGCATATGCTTGATTTACGATCTGAACCTGAACGAGCATTGGTGGCAGGAAATAAGGGACTGGCTGATATAGAAGTTATTATCTCGCAAGGTATAGACTGGTTAAATGATCAGGGATGGATTGTGTTAGAACACGGTTATGATCAGGGTGCTGCTGTTCAAGCCATTTTTCAGAAATCAGGCTATAGTCATATAAAAACCATCAAAGATTATGCAGGGAATGATCGTGTCACTTTAGGGCAGTGGATTTAAAAATAAAGCTCTATTGAGCTTTATTTTTTATCATTTTCACGCCATCTTAGTAGAAAATTTTCTAGAATCTTCATTCCCTTATCTGATATTTTACCTAAAACAGCTAAAAGAATAATGGAAATAATTACAATATCTGGTCGCGATGTTTCTCTACCATCCGTGAGAAGATAGCCAATACCTTGAGTTGCCGCAATGAGTTCGGCAGCAATCATAAACATCCACGATAAACTTAGACTATTTCTTAGGCCAGTCAAAATTCCAGGCGATGCAGCAGGGAGAATAATCTGGAAAACCTGCTGCAAGTATGACAAACGGTAAACTTTTCCTAGCTCTATCAGCTTATGGTCAACATTTTGGATGGCAGCAACAGTATTGGTATAGGTTGGGAAAAAAGCACCTATAGCAATCAAGGTAATCTTGGAACCTTCGTCAATACCAAGCCAAAGGAGTAAAAGGGGGATCCAGGCAAGGCTTGGAATTGATTTGATAGCAGAAAATGTGGGTTCTAAAAATTCTTCGACCTGTTTATTTAGACCTACCAGAACAGCAAAAAATAGTCCAAGACCACTACCAATAAAGAATCCCAGAAAAACTCGCCATGTGCTGGTATAAATATGTTTCCACAAATCATTTTGTACTAAATCCAGGAATGATTGCCATAAGCTACTTGGTGGAGGTAATAGATAAGCATCGATAAAACCTGCCCGTACTGCATATTCACATAGAATGATAAAAATAATAGGCAGTGTTAATCCTTTAATCCATTTTTTGACTTTTGAATAAAGACCAGAGCGCTGATTGTTCTGGCTTTGTTCAATAAGTGGTTTACCCTTACTGGATAATGTCGATATTCCCATTATTTTTTAACCACTTTTTGTGCATATTTCGCATCAAAGAGCTGATCTACAACTTGTGTAATATTCGTTCCTTTACGGACTAAATCTTCTTCGGTCAAAATCGAACCTGCTTTTTTAAGCGCGGTAACTTGTTTGGCTGATGGAATATTTTGGTCGAAATTAGTTCTGCTTAACTGTAGTTTTGCAACAGCTAAAGGAAGTTTTGCTTCACGAGCGAGTAATTCAGCTAGTTTATCTGGGTTAGCTTTAGCCCATTTTCGGGCTTCTTCATAGGCTTTAATGACAGCTTCAATGGCTTCAGGGTTTTGTGATGCAAATTGATCTTTGACACTTAATACACTGTAACTATTAAAATTAACATTACGATAAATAATTTTTGCTCCTGATTGTATCTGAGCTGAAGCCATAAGCGGGTCTAAGCCAGCCCAGGCATCAACTTGTCCACGCTCAAGCGCTGTTTTTCCATCAGGGTGTTGTAAGGGAACCAAATGCACATCACGTTTATTCAATCCTACTGTATTTAAAGCTTGTAAGGTAAAGAGATAAGGGTCAGTACCTTTGGTTGCAGCTATTTTTTTACCTTTAAGTTCTTTAAGTGATTTTATATTAGAGTTTTTACCTGTAACTAAAGCTGTCCATTCAGGTTGGCTCTGGATATATATGGTTTTAATCGGGCTGCCATTAGCACGACTTAAAACAGCAGCCAAGCCAGCTGTAGAGGCAAAGTCAACGCTACCACTATTCAAGTATTCAAGAGACCGATTACTTCCTTGACTAAAGACCCATTTAATTTCTGTTTTAGGTAAAGTTTTTTCTAATAATTTTTGTTCCTTTACGACTAAACTTGTAGGTGAATAATAAGCATAATCAAGCTTTAATGTTGAGGGTATAGCAGCTAAAACATATCCACTACTTAGTGAGGCAATGAGTATGGAAGATAAAAGTGAAAGTTTTTTAGAAAAGTGTTTCATGGATACCCCCTAGAAAAAAGGAGTTAAATATGTATCTCTTTACGTGAAATTTCACAAAACAAAATTAAAG
>NZ_OOGT01000214.1 GCF_900323515.1 Acinetobacter stercoris
GAGTAAATACTCTATTTTTTTTTAAAGAAGGTTATTAATATTGCGCTGTGGATGGTTATCAAACTAAACAAATAATATTGATACGGATGCATATATTATGAATAAAATTACTCTTTCAATTGCAGCTACTTCTCTCCTTGGTATGTCTTCATTGGCTCAAGCGAAAGTAGATGTTTGTGTTTTTGATTTACTTGGTAAATCTGGTGAATCATTTCAAATGGCTCAAGAATGGGCATTGGCAGCTAAAGGTTGGGGCGCTGACATCAATCTGATTCCACGTCAGGATGAAGCTGTGGCTGATAATGACTTTAAAGCAGCAAAATGTGATGGCGTATTTATGACATCCATGCGCGCTCGCCAATATAATAAATTTGCAGGTTCTATTGATTCTCTAGGTGGTGTACCAAGTAATGCTATTGCTCAAAAAGCAATTGTATATACCTTGGATGCGCGTAATGCGGCAAAAATGACCACAAATCTTGGCGGTAAAAAATATGAAATCGCGGGAATTGCGCCACTTGGTTCAGCTTATATTTTTGTAAGGGATAAAAGCATTAACTCTGTAGAAAAGGCAGCAGGTAAAAAATTTGCAGTTTTGGGCTATGATCCTGCCCAAAAAATCATGGTGCAACGTGTCGGTGCACAAGCTGTAATTTCTGATATTTCAAACTTTGTGGCTAAATTTAATAATGGTCAGGTAGACATGGTTGGTGCGCCAGCATATGCATATAAACCATTAGAGATATACAAAGGTTTGGGTACAAATGGTGCGATGTTTAATTTCCCTGTTTTGCAGGTAACAGCTGATCTGGTTGTACGTCCAGAAAAGTTTCCAGCAGGATTCGGTCAAAAATCTCGTGACTATTTTGTGAAAAATTTGTCTAAGAGTTTCGCTATGATTAATCGCCTTGAGGCTGCTATCCCGGCGAAATATAAAATGAATCTTACACCTGAAGATAAATTGAAATATCAAAAACTACTTCGTGAAGGGCGTATGGAATTGACTAAACAAGGTATTTATGACCCTGCAATGATGTCAGTACTTAAAAAAGCACGCTGTTCTGTCGATAAAACCAATTTTGAGTGTTCACTTGGTGGTGAATAGTATTGATTTATATAAAAAAACCTAGAATTTTTTCTAGGTTTTTTTTTGATTATTGTTTGTCATTTTAGCCATTGTTGTAGAAAAAAAACTCGGTATTCTTAAAAGAAAATAAGAATTGTCAGGATTTAAAGATTAAGGAAAAAATCTTAAAAAACTCAATCTCATACCTGATAAGAAACTTAATTTTAAACTTATTTTATTCCAGCTTTCATTTCGGGCTGAATAAATAAAATTTGATCATGGAAAGGAAAATAAAATGCAATGGTCTAAAACTTTACTCCTCGCAGCGGGATTTATGGCAATTACAACAGCGGCTCAAGCAAAGCAGACAATTTGTGTCTTTGATTTCGTTGGTAAAAATGGTGATGTTTTTGCACTGATGAAAGACTATCAGTTGGCAGCAAAAAACTGGGGGGCTGACATTGAATTAAAAGTCAATCAAAGTGAATCTGTGATTGCTGAAGACTTTAAGGCTGGAAAATGTGATGGTGTCAGTATTACTGGTATGCGTGGCCGTCAGTTTAATAAGTTTACAGGATCGCTTGATGCGATAGGTGCTATTCCAGATTTAAAACTGGCTGTAAAAGTCATGCAAGGTTTGGCAAGCCCTGTATTTGCTAAATATATGACTAATGGAAAGTACGAGGTCGTTGGGGTTATACCTGTAGGTGATGCTTATTTATTGGTAAATGACCGTAATATCAATACAGTCGCTAAAGCTGCCGGTAAAAAAATTGCTGTTTTGGATTATGATGAAGCCCAAAAAATCATGGTTCAACAAATTGGTGCACAAGCTGTAAGTGCAGATGTTACTAATTTTGGAAGTAAATTTAATAATCATCAGGTTGATATCATTGGTGCACCAGCAGCAGCTTTTAAGCCTTTAGAATTGCACAAAGGCTTAGGTACTAAAGGAGCAATTGTAAATTATCCAATTTTACAGGTGACAGGTAATATCATCATTCGTCCAGATAAATTTCCACAAGGATTTGGTCAAAAATCACGTGATTGGGTAAAATCACAATTACCACGAGCATTTACAATTCTAGGTAAAATGAAATCTGATATCCCTGCAAAATATTGGATGGATGTTCCCGCAGCAGATAAGCCAGGCTATCAAAAGTTGATGCGTGAGTCTCGTATCAATCTGACTAAGCGTGGTGTTTATGATCCGAAAATGATGAAGCTATTATGGCAATTTCGCTGTAAGGAGAATGCTTCCAACTTCGAATGTAGTCTACGCGATGAAGATTACAAATAGCTAACCACTAATTCTGATAAATTTAGTAAGAATTATCTTTAAAGTTCACAGACTGACCATATATTGAGTATGATATAATTTACTTAATATATGGTCTTTTGTTTAAGCCATCTCAATTGTTCGAGGAATGCCTACCATGAATGCCCAAGCACTTGTTATGACAGATAATGCTGCAAATAAAGTTCGTCAACTTCGTGATAGCGAGGGAAATCAAGAGCTTATGTTGCGTGTTTATGTGACAGGTGGTGGTTGTTCCGGATTTTCTTATGGCTTTAACTTTGCAGAAAGTGTTAATGAAGATGATGCCAAATTTGAAAATGGTGATGTGATCATGCTGGTTGATTCCCTGAGCTATCAATATTTAGTGGGTTCAAAAGTTGATTATGTTGAGGGGCTGGAAGGTTCTCGCTTTATTGTTGATAATCCGAATGCAACGACAACATGCGGTTGTGGTTCTTCATTTTCAATTTAAAATTATGATGCATATGTAAAAGCCAGATTTTTATTCTGGCTTTTTTATTGTCTGGTTTCTTAATTTTAACCAATAGTTTTGAGTATGGAGGAACAGAGTTCTTGTGCGTTTTGTACAGGAATCCAATGAGTTGCATCCATAATCACTTCAGTATAGGGAGCATCGACAAAGTTTTTGTTGAGTTCTACACTTTTCTGACCAATAGCTGAGTCATGTTTTCCCCAAATAAATAAGGTAGGAACTTTGACTTTTTCTGTAAAACTTTTTTGTGAACCATAAGGGAGAGCACGATACCAGTTAATTGCGGTACTTATACGCTTTTCCTTAATCATATCTTGTCTAAAATCTTCTAGTTGGGCATCCGTCATACCAGATTTTCTTAATAACCCTTCACCTATTTTAGGTAACTTTTCAAATAATATTTCTGGAATTTTCGGAAGTTGAAATAAACCCATATAGTAGGATTTGAATAGCTGATTACTGGTTAGCATCGACTGTATAAAAGCAGCTTTGTGAGGAACAGAAATCGTAATCAGATGTCGGATCTGTTCTGGGTATTTTATTGCTACTTCCCAAGCTACAACTGCTCCCCAGTCATGTCCAACTAGATAAACTGGCTGTGCAATGATATCAAGGAGCTCATGAATATCTTCAACCAAGGCAGCACTACGATATGCTTTTCGCCCTTTAGGTCTGGCATTTAGACTATAACCACGTTGATTTACAGCAAAAGTACGATAACCGTTTTCATTTAAGATGGTTGATGCTTCTAGCCAACTTTTATTGGTTTCAGGGAATCCGTGCAATAAAATAAAAGGTTGTCCATCTAGGGGGCCTGAATCAATAACGTCAAAAGTTAAGTCTTCTCTTTGAAAGGATTTAAGTCTTTGATTTGAAATACTCATTTTAATTCTCGTGAAATTTTTATTGATACTGATCATTTTTAAGTTAATTTTTAATAGCAATAAAGGTCAACAAAGATAATAAAAAGTGAAAAAATTAAAAGATATAAAAATGTTTCACATGAAACCTAAAAATTAAAGGGTTAAATTTGATTTAACCCTTTGACTTTTAAAGCTTAGTCATTGTGCCCAGTATACGGTAACCAGATGCTCCCGTAACTGCTGGTAAATTACCACTTTCATTTTGCATAAAACGCATCGCGAGCCATGCAAAAGCTGTTGCTTCAACCCAGGTAGGTGAAAGCCCTAAAGCTGTCGTAGTTTGAACAGACCAGTTATGTTTGCGTAAACGCCAGCGTAATTGCTCAAGTAAAGTGGAATTGTACGCTCCACCTCCGCAAACATAGACTTCTCCAGTATCTAAAGGTGAACGATAGATGGCTTTTTTAATTGCACGAGTGGTAAGTTTCATTAACGTGGCTTGAACATTTTCAGGAGTATCATCGAGTTCATTGTATTCTAAATCATTACGCCAATCTGAGATCTGTTCATCTAGCCACTCCAGATTGAAGTCTTCCCGACCTGTACTCTTGGGAGGTTCTTTGGAAAAATATTCATGTGATTGCAAACGTTCCAACAATGGACGAATTGGTTGGCCGTAAGCTGCCCAGTTTCCATTTTCATCATAAGGTTGACCTGTATAACGATGACACCACGCATCCATTAAAATATTTGCTGGACCCGTGTCAAAACCATACACATTTTCAGGATCTCCTGCTGGAAGCATACTCACATTGGCGATGCCTCCCAAATTTAAAATAACTCGGTGAATAGTCGGATGTTGGAATAATGCTTGATGAAACGCTGGGACAAGGGGGGCACCTTGACCACCCGCAGCCATATCGCGGCGACGGAAGTCAGAAATGACAGGAATTTGTGTGATTTCAGTAATAATATTAGGATCACCGATTTGCAAAGTAAATCCATGTTCTGGGCGATGGCGGATAGTTTGCCCATGTGAACCAATCGCTTTAATCTGGTTTTTATCTAGATTATTTTCTTGTATGAGTTGATTTATCCCATTGCCGATCATGGTGGCAAGAGCAACATCTGCCTTACCCATACGATCAATTTCATTATCATCAGGTAAGGCCAGTGCCATTAGCTCATCTCTCAAGTCTAGCTCAAAAGGTATAGTGAGTGTGGCATGTATGTGTAAAGGGTCAAAAGAGGCAGCAACAAAATCGACGCCGTCCATGCTGGTTCCAGTCATTACGCCAATATAGATTGTTGTCATGAAGATACTTCGCCTGCATTATGCTGAAAAAGTGTTAGTATATCGCACAAATTGTATAACTGATGTATTTGGGTTTCGTGATGTCAAATTTCCTGCCGGCTGAAGAACAACTTGCCCTCATCCAACGAGGCACACATGAAATTATTTCTGAAGAGGATCTTTTAAAGAAACTCAAGGAAAATAGACCTTTAAGAGTAAAAGCTGGTTTTGATCCTACAGCACCAGATCTACACTTTGGTCATACTGTTTTAATTAACAAATTAAAAACATTCCAGGATTTAGGTCATGAAGTGACATTCTTGATTGGTGATTATACTGCAATGATCGGTGATCCTACGGGTAAAAGTGCAACTCGTCCGCCGTTATCTCGTGAACAAGTGTTAGAAAATGCTAAAACATATCAAGAACAAGTTTTTAAAATTCTTGATCCAGCAAAAACCAAAGTTCGCTTTAACTCAGAATGGTTTAATCAAAAATCTGCTGCTGATCTTATTCAACTTGCAAGTCAACAAACTGTTTCACGTATGCTGGAACGTGATGATTTCACCAAGCGTTATAGTAATCATCAACCTATTGCGATTCATGAGTTTTTATATCCATTAGTTCAAGGTTATGACTCAATTGCATTAGAGGCTGATGTTGAACTTGGTGGTACAGACCAGACCTTTAACTTGCTTATGGGGCGCACTCTCCAAGGACGTTATGGTCAGGAATCACAAGTGTGTATTACTGTACCGATTCTTGAAGGTTTAGATGGTGTTAATAAAATGTCTAAATCTTTAGGTAATTATATTGGTGTCTTTGATGCACCTGGTGCGATGTACCAAAAAGTTTTGTCTATGCCAGATAGCTTGATTGAACGTTATTTTGATCTTTTAAGTTTTAAATCTCTCGATGAAATTGCTGTACTTCTTAAAGAAATCGAAGAAGGGCGTAATCCTCAAGAGGTGAAGAAGATCCTTGCACTAGAGCTGGTTGAGCGTTTCCATGGTAAAGACGCAGCAGAACATGCTCATAAGGGTGCCGGTAATATTATTACAGAGGGCGAAGTACCAGAAGATGCACCTGAGGTTACGATTTCTCGTGGTGAGTTTGGTGGTGAAATCTTTATTGCTTCGATTTTACGTCTTGCTGGGCTGACCAAAAACGCTGCTCAGGCAAAAGATGCTGTTGCTCGTGGTGCTGTAAAAGTAGACTGGCAAGTGGTTGATGCTAACTTCTCTGTGAAAGAAAATAAGACCTTTATTATTCAATCTGGTAAGAAAGCAATTGCCAGAGTGACTTTCACTGATTAACTGTAAAATCAAAAATTGAGAGAGGGTTATCGTGAGATAGCCCTTTTTTTCGATCACTATAGCGTTTTATTTCACGATTATGGTGCAATGTGTTAGATATATTAATATAT
>NZ_OOGT01000177.1 GCF_900323515.1 Acinetobacter stercoris
TGATTTAAAAAACACATTTAAATAATCGAAAATATCCATTGTAATTTTTTGCCAAGATTCTTATCATTGCTCGCTTGTTTGCACGATCAGCGGAACTGAGCCTTGAGTAATTTTCTAATCGAGAACCTGATACATCGTGAAGATGATTTTATGGTTATCCATAAACCAGCAGGAATACTCACAGTTCCAGGAAAAACTGAAGATTTACAAGATTGTGTAATTAACCGTCTACTTGAAATTGAACCTAAAACACTTCTGATTCATCGCTTAGACCGTGATACTTCGGGTATTCTGGTATTTGCATTATCTAAATTTGGTCAGAAAAGCATTTCTCGCCAGTTTCAGGAGCGAGAAACCTCTAAAACCTATCTGGCACTGGTTGCAGGTATTCTAGATGGTGAGGGTATGATTGATGTACCTGTGGTTTATGATCCTACACGACCACCATTACATATGGCTGACCAGACACACAACAAGCCAGCTTTAACATATTATAAGGCAATAGAACATTTTAAAATTCAAGAGCATCCTGTGACACGTGTAGAATTGACACCTGTTACAGGACGTTCTCATCAGTTACGCGTGCATATGCAATATTTAGGTCATCCCATACTTGGGGACACTTTATATGCTACGGGAGAACAACAGTTGCTTAGTTCCAGACTTTGTTTACATGCAGAGAAATTAAGCTTTCATCACCCTAAAACAGAGGAGCTTGTACAATTTCATTGTCCAGTTCCTTTCTAGGAAATGTTTAAACAAATATTGAATGTGCTCATTTTTTAGTGAGCTTTATGTCAAAATGTATTGCGTAAAGGTGTAAAAATTTGCTCAAATAATCTCCTGATTTGAGTGACCTTTTTACAGACCCAAATTGAAATAAAGGTGGAAAAATTGCAGCAATTTGCTATTGGTCAACGTTGGTTATCAGACACAGAAACTGAGTTAGGGCTAGGTGTCCTGATTGATGTTGATGAAAGATCAATCAGTATTTTATTCCCGAAAAGCGACGAAACCCGTGTCTATGCGCGTAACAACGCACCTTTATCTCGTATTGTCTTTAATGTTAATGATGAGGTACAGGATCAGGAAGGTAATATCTGGACTGTTGAATCATTAGAAGATCGTCATGGTGTAATCCGTTATAACGTGGTTCGCAAACTGGAAGATGGCTCTGATGAGCGTAAATCTTTAAACGAAACACGCATAGGGGCTTCTATTCAGCTTTCAAAACCTCTTGATCGTTTGCTTGCCAGTCAGATTGATTATAAAGAATGGTACGACCTTCGTATTGAAGCAATGCAGATGCAAGCCAATATGCAAACCAGCCCATTACGTGGTTTGGTCGGTGCCCGTGTAGGATTGATTCCACATCAGCTTTATATTGCTCATGAAGTGGGGAAACGTTTTGCGCCACGTGTACTGCTTGCTGACGAAGTGGGGTTGGGTAAAACCATTGAAGCTGGCCTGATTATTCATCAACAACTCAAGACTGGTCGTTCTGAGCGTATTTTGATTTTGGTACCTGATTCACTTCAGTATCAATGGATGATTGAAATGCGCCGCCGTTTCAATTTGCAATTTTCATTGTTTGACTTAACGCGTACAGCATCGATTAAAGAACATGATCCTGAGCTTAATCCATTCCTGACTGAGCAATGTATTATTGCCAGTGTCGATCTGATGATTGACCATGATGACTTACGTGAGCAAGCGCTAGAAGCAGGCTTCGACCTTCTTGTCGTTGATGAAGCGCATCATTTGATGTGGAGCGAAGAAGAGGGTGGCAATGATCGTTATGATCTGGTTGAAGAATTTGCAGAACAGACACCTGGCGTATTACTACTTACCGCAACACCTGAACAGTTAGGTGTAGAAAGCCATTTTGCACGTTTACGCTTGCTTGATCCTCAGCGTTTTAGTGCACTTGATCGTTTTCTGGATGAAGAAGAGCAATATCATACCACTGCAAAAATTGCAGAAGTGTTGATGTCTGATTTGCCACTGGAACCCGCACATCTGGAAGCAGTTGAAAAATTATTAGGTCATCCAATTGCTGATGAACCTGAACAACGTTTCCGTGCGATTCATGAGTTATTGGATCGGCATGGTACAGGACGTATTTTATTCCGCAATACCCGTGAAGCAATTCAGGGGTTTCCTGGTCGTGATTGCCAGCCAGCTGCTTTACCTGCACCAGAAAACTGGTCTAAAGATGGCAAACTACGTGAGCAAATGTGGCCAGAAGAAGCTCAGCTTGATGGCTTGTGGATGGAAACAGATCCACGTGTTAACTGGCTAATGGAAAGATTACGTACTGACCTAAAACATAAAAAAGTATTATTGATCGCACGTAGTGGACCAGTTGTTGAAGCCCTGGAAAATGCTTTACGTTTACATGCGGGTATCCGTACAGCCATGTTCCATGAAGCCATGAGCTTACTTGAACGTGACCAGGCTGCTGCATATTTTGCAGAAGATTCTTATGGTGCTCAGATTTTGCTTTGTTCGGAAATTGGTTCCGAAGGCCGTAACTTCCAGTTTGCTTCAGATTTAGTCTTATTTGATTTACCTGCCAACCCTGATGTGTTGGAACAGCGTATTGGTCGTCTTGATCGTATTGGTCAGGAAAATCGTATTCAGATCCATGTGCCATATCTGATTGGAACTGCCCAAGAACGTATGTTCCGTTGGTACAATGAGGCATTGAATATTTTCAGTAATATCTCACCGACTGCGCAGACTTTGCAGGAAAACTTTATTGTTGATTTGAAAGATTGTTTACTTGCAGATAAAGGGCAACAATTTGAAGATTTGCTTGAAGAGGTAAATGTTCAGCGTCAAGCGCTCGAGGCAGAATTACAGGAAGGTCGTGATCGTTTGCTAGAATATAATTCATGTCGTCCAATGGTGGCTCAGGAAATTGTTCAAGCACTTGAAGATTATGACGATAATACTTTGCTTCCAATGTTTATGAAACGCTTTATGGCATCAACAAACATTGATTTTGATGAACAAAGTAATGGTACTGTGATCATCAAACCAACAGACCAGATGCAGGTACAAGGTCTGGATATTGATGAAGATGGTATGACGGTAACATTCTATCGTGATCAGGCGCAGATTCGTGAAGATGCACAATATTTGACTTTAGAGCATCCGTTTACTGAAAGTGTGATGGAGATGATCCGTACACAATCTTTCGGAAGTACCAATGTTGCATTACTTAAAACCAATGCCTTAAAACAAGGATCTGTTTTACTCGAAGTCTGGTTTAAAGTTGATGTTGTTGCACCAAAAGCTTTAGGTTTACCATCAAGTTTACCAACACAACTGATTCGTGTGTTGTTAACTGAAAATGGACAGGATATTTCAGCTAAACTGGATCCTGAAATCATTAAGCCATATTTACACCATTTGGATAGTAATAGCTGCCGTCAAGTGGTCAAAGCTCGTCGTGAAATTATCGAACAACGTTATAAACAGGCACTTGATATTGCCAAAAGTTCATTGCCTGCATTAAAGGAACAGGCAAAAGAAATTTATGGTAGCAAATGGCAGTACGAAATTGATCGTTTAACTTACTTAAAGCAATTTAATCCAAGTATTCGTGTCGATGAAATTGAGCGTTTACAGAAATTGCAAAAAGAAGGATTGACCTTACTGGATGGTTTAGCTGTAACACCAGAGGCAATTCAGGTTTTGGTTGTTGTCAAGCCTTAATTTCTATTCACAAAAAAAGCACCTGAATGGTGCTTTTTTTGTTTTTTATTGTCCTTTAAATCATTCCTGCTTCTTTAAGTTCTAATTTGATGTAAGCATAGAAGATTGGGGCAACAATCAAACCTGCTAAACCAAATAATGACTCGAAAACCAGCATGGCAAGTAAAACCTCCCATGATTTGGCATGGATTTTAGTACCGATGATTTTAGCGTTAATAAAATATTCAAGTTTATGGATAAAGATTAGATATAGGAGGGAAATACTGGCAATTGCTACCGAGATGGTTAAGCCTGAAATAACGGTGATGGTGTTGGAGAGCAAGTTTCCAACAATTGGAATGAGACCAAAAATAAAGGTCAGGATTACTAAAGTATTTGAAAAAGGTAAATGCACATCAAAGATTGGCAAAATGATATGCGAGTAAATAAAAAATAAAATCGTGTTGATCGTAGAAATTTTAAATTGGGCAAATACGACATTTTTAAAAGAAATAGAAAGGTTTTCGATACGTTGTACTAAAGCTCGTTTAAATGCAGGCTGATTAGGATCACGATGTAGCTGGTTAAGTGAAACCAGGATCCCGATGATCATACCAATTAACATTGTGGCGATGTTGTGTAAAACACCTGTCCCAGTATTTTTAAGTGTCGAAAGATTGTCTTTCATTAAATCAAAAATCTGGTCTTTTAATTCGGGAAAGCTATATGGAATAAATCCAGGAATATATTGTGCAACTTCAACTTGCAGCTTTTGTAGTGTTGCATCGACCTGGTTACTCAATGCTTTGACACCAGAGCCTTGTACTTCATGTTGCATAAAACTGACAAGGCTAGTCGTTCCCAATACAAGCAGTGCGACAATTATGATACCTAAAATTACACTGATCGTTAGCCTTGCACGTTGTCCATCAATGTATTTTTCAGTGACATTTGCAAGACTATTGATAATTTCATAAATAACAAAGCCAGCAAAAAAACTGGCTAAAAAATGCAGTGGAATAAGTAAAATCAGAAAAATGAGCATTAAAAGATAACTTGCAATAATGCATTGTTTCTCAGACATTAGTGGGTTCATAAGTTATTCCAAATTACTCGATTAACACTAAAATGAGATATGCAAAAGGCATAGACATTTAAAAACGTACCGAGTTTTCTTTATATCGTTTTAATCTTAATTCTATGTGAACAAGTTTGCATTAATATTTTATTACATTTTTAATAATATGGTTATATGAATTCGGATAATGCTTTAGATGGTTGAAAAAAATACGTTAAATGCAAATCAAGGGAATTAAACGGGCATACATACTTGAGTAAAAATCCAGAGTCACATCCATAGGTGAATTTTCTTCAGCCCTCAATCGATAAAGCATTTAAGCTATCTATTCAGATTTAATAATATGATTAAAAAACAGACAATACTTGATTGTTGCCCTTAAATGATTTTAGCTTCGTCTAGATGACGGGCACCTTCTAGAATCATTCGAATCATGATCATGGTTTGTTCTGCAACTTCTTTACGTTCCACTTGCGGTAAGTCAATCACCTTAGCTCCCATATTAAACACAAGTTGTGTAATAGCTTTGGCCACAAGATCTGGATGTGAAAGCTTACTGTTGTTAATCCGTTCCAAGCGGATCAGGTCTTCCTGCAGTTCTTGTTGAAAGAAATTGAGTTGGCGGTCTACAGCTTGTTTATAAGATGTCGAGCCTGTGTAACCTTCACGTAATAATAAACTCAGATTTCCTTCATCTGCATCAAGTTGCTCGATAAAGACCTGTACCGAACTGCGAATAATACTATTTTGTTTGATTGCTTTGATGCGAGCCTCATGCAAAATTTGACGCAGTACCAAGCCTGATCGCTCGATGAGTTCAATTGCAAGTTCGTCAATATCTTTAAAATGACGATAAAAGCTGTTTGGCGCAATTCCAGCTTCTCTTGCAACTTCTCTTAAACTTAAAGATGCAATACTTTTTTGTGGACCAATCAGGTTTAAAGCTGCTTGAAAAAGTTCTTCTTTGGTGATCGTTGCTTTTCTTCCAACCGTGCGAACTGATGCCTTCATGGGTGGGAGTTCGGAAGGGTCTGGTAACTCAAATGGTTCATAGGTGGAAGATGGATTCATATTTATCAAGCAAATAAGAGCATTTACCCATTATAGCCTTGCTCGTCAGAGAAAAGAAATGTCTAGATACAATACAAGCATATATACAAATATATATACATGTGTATAATAATTAAAAATTAACCGCGTGGTGAGCTTAACTATGCATGCAATTGAAAAAAGAAAATCTCCTTTAAGTACTTTTGTAGACAGTGTTTATGACAAAGATGCTGTAAACTTCTGGCTTAAAAAACTGAATTCACTTTGGTCTGTCAATCAGGCATTGGGGAAAATTGTCAAAAAAGAAAATGTTGCAAACGACATGACTGCTTTGACTATCCGTTGTAACCGTGTTTTTAAACAAGGCCTGGCAGGTCAACATCATCCTGTTACTGTCGAGATTAATGGTCGCCGTTATGAGCGTACATATAGTTTAAGCAATGTAGATGCAGATCATGTTGTGCTTACTGTTAAAAAAGTCGAACAGGGGCTAGTAAGTTCTTGGTTGAACCAACAGGCTCAAGTTGGAGACATTATTGAGTTTGGGACACCTTATGGCGATATGCTGGTACCCAAAGATACAACTTCGTTGGTATTACTTGCTGCGGGTAGTGGAATTACCCCGATGTATAGTTTGATTCAGTCTTTGAAGCAGACCGCAAAATTAAAGCAAATGAATGTTCAGCTTCTATATTGGGTTAAAAAGCATGGCGATGCTGCTTATTTACAGCAATTTGAACAATTGGCACAACAATACCCAAATCTACAGCTACATGTTTATTACACGCAATCGGATGATCCTGATGAGCGTTTAAATGTAGAACATTTAAATATTATTCCTGAATTGTCTCAAAGTATTGTTTATGCCTGCGGTCCTTCAGGTTTTGTGGCATCTGCTGAAACATTGTTTGAAAATGCACAGGCATTTATGGGTGAAGCATTTAGCATGACACCCATAGAAAATGATGACGTGGGCTTCGTCAATGTAACTTTGACTCAATCCAACAAAGTGGTTGCTATTCCTAAAGGTGAGTCGATTTTAGTGGCGCTTGAACATCAGAATATTAAGCCGACACATGGTTGCCGTATGGGGATTTGTCATAAATGTGTTTGTCATAAAGTTGAAGGTTCAACAAAAAACCTGCTTGATGGAAGTCTTAATCCTGAACCAGGTAATCAACTCAGAATATGTGTTAACTCAGCTCAATCTGACTTAGTCATTGATCTATAAGCGAGCAAATCTATATGAATATGCCAGTTAAAATTCAATATTTTAAAAACCCGAAAAATCGTGAATTATCTCAAGCAGAATTAGATGAATTGGCTCGTGAACTCGATGCAATTCGTCAGGAGGTTGTGGACGATATCGGTGAAAAAGATGCCAGATATATTCGCCGTGTTTATTCGACCATACGCTATAGCAGTATGTTGGGACGTGCGTGTTTGTTTGCAGGCTGGTTTCCGCCTGCTTGGCTGTTAGGTACAGGCTTACTAGGTTTTGCCAAAATTATGGAAAACATGGAACTTGGTCATAATGTCATGCATGGTCAATATGACTGGATGAATGATCCGAAGTTCAGTGGTAAAACCTATGAGTGGGATACTGTAGGGACTTCTGATAACTGGCGTCAAACGCATAATTTCAAACATCATACTTATACTAATATCAAAGGTATGGATGATGATATTGGCTATGGATTAGTTCGTTTATTTCCAGAACAGCGTTGGAGGTGGGGGTATATGTTTCAACCTCTATATAGCATCCCATTCTGCACTTTGTTCCAATGGGGAGTGGCGATTCAAAATCTGGAAATCGGTAAAGTTCTGAGTGGTCGTAAAACTAAGGCTGAGTTTAAAGAAGAGTGGAAACCTGCCCAAAAGAAAATCACTAAACAGTTATTAAAAGATTATGTTTTCTTTCCACTGATTGCGGGGCCAGCAGCATTACCAGTATTTGCGGGAAATTTTGTAGCGAATGGTATACGTAACGTATGGACGTTTAGTGTGATTTTCTGTGGTCACTTTACAAAAGACGTTGAAGTATTTCCAAAAACTGTTATGCAAAATGAAAGTCGCGGTCACTGGTATATGCGCCAGATTCGTGGGTCTTCAAATTTGAAAGGTTCAGAAGCGTTTCATATTTTGACCGGACATTTGAGTCATCAAATTGAACATCATTTATATCCAGATATTCCTGCCCGCCGTTACCGCCAAATGGGGCCAAAAGTTGAAGCCGTATGTAAAAAATATGGTCTAAATTACAATAATGCCAGTATGCTTAAGCAATATAGCCAAGTCATTGGTCGTATTTTTAAATATGCATTACCATTTAAAAAATAATCTTTTTCATGAAATCAAAGCCACTTTCGGGTGGCTTTTTTTAATCATGAATATTACGAAATCTGTAATTCCAGGCGCGTATGATTTTATTGGTACAGTTTTCAATAGAATCTGATGTATCAACTTCACAATCATAATGACAAAAACCATGTGTTTTTAGATGAAATTCGGCTTCACCGGTTGTTCTATTTCCACGTTTTTTTTCTCTTTGTTTTAATACTTCTAAAGGTGCGAAAACGCCAACCCAAAATACATCAAAAGGGGCTAGGATCGTATTAAGTTCATTAAACCATTCAGGTTGTTCGATAATGTGTTCAACCAATAAGTGATTGTTGGCTTGGGCAAATGTAGCAATTGACATGTGAAAGCCCTGAAAAAAATTATTTCTTGTCGATTCCCTTGTTATAGGATCAATAGGGCGAAATCCTGCATCTGCAAGTTGATCAGNTGAGTAAAAGCAAAAATCTACAGGTAACTTCTTTCTTAAATGGCTTGCAAGCGTGCTTTTGCCAGCACTGGAA
>NZ_OOGT01000266.1 GCF_900323515.1 Acinetobacter stercoris
GTCCAAATCAAACAAAAACTTTTATAGATTGAAAGAATTAAGCAAGTTTAGCTTTGATTTTAGCTGAAACTTGTGCAGGATCGGCACGTCCGGCTATGATCGGACGTAGAGAATTCATCACCTTACCCATATCTTTCATGCTAGTAGCACCTTGCGCTTCAATGGTTTGCGCAATGAGAGAATCAAGCTCTTCCTCTGACATAGCTTCAGGTAGAAATTGAGATAAAATTTCAATTTCGGCTTGTTCTTTACTAGCTAAATCTTCTCGGCCAGCGCCTACATAGGCTTTAACTGACTCTTTGCGTTGCTTGATTTGCTTTTCAATGACCGCAAGAACTTGCTGATCGTCAAGCTCAATGCGCTCATCGACTTCGATTTGCTTGATTGCTGCCTGTAGACTACGAATTACCGTTAACTTATCCATTTCTTTAGCACGCATAGTTGCTTTCAAAACATCAGTTATTTGGTTTTTTAAAGTAGTCATTTAAGTTGTCCAGTCAGTCAATCAGTCACAAATAAATCTTAGTAAAGGCGAGTAGTACGTACTGATTCACGCGCCAATTTCTTTTGGTAGCGTTTAACAGCAGCAGCTTTTTTACGTTTACGTTCTTGAGTTGGTTTTTCGTAGAATTCGCGTTTACGTACGTCAGCTAAAACACCAGCTTTTTCGCATGAACGTTTGAAACGACGGATAGCTACGTCAACTGGTTCGCCTTCTTTCAATTTAACTTGTGGCATGAAGAATCCTCATTAGTTTATGGATAAGACTACATACACAATTGTAAGTAGTCACAAGTGAAGTGCAGTATTTTACTCATTTACATCTCATATCACAAGTCTATAATAGCGTTTGCAATATTTTGATACGGGTAAAAGGCAGATAAATGATCGTTCTTGGCTTAGAAACTTCATGCGATGAAACAGGTCTAGCGCTCTATGACAGTGAAGTCGGCTTAAGAGGACAAGTATTATATAGTCAGATTAAACTACATGCCGAATATGGTGGCGTAGTTCCTGAACTTGCATCCCGTGATCATGTGCGAAAGCTTATTCCATTGATAAATCAGTTGCTTGAACAAAGTAATGTAAAGAAAAACGAAATTGACGCTGTTGCTTATACGCGTGGTCCTGGTCTTATGGGGGCACTTATGACAGGAGCGCTGTTTGGTCGTACTCTGGCATTTGCTTTAAATAAACCGGCAATCGGTGTGCATCATATGGAAGGGCATATGCTTGCACCATTGTTATCCAATAATCCGCCAGAATTCCCGTTTGTCGCGTTATTGGTGTCAGGTGGACATACTCAACTCATGGCTGCACATGGAATAGGTCAGTATGAAATTTTAGGTGAATCAATTGATGATGCAGCAGGGGAAGCCTTCGACAAGGTTGCAAAAATGATGGGGCTTCCATATCCAGGGGGACCAAATATTTCCAGATTGGCTGCAAATGGAGATATGAATGCTTTTGATTTCCCACGCCCAATGCTACATCAGGGACTGGATTTTTCATTTAGTGGGTTAAAAACTGCTGTTTCAGTCCAGCTTAAAAAAGTTGAGGGTGAAAATCGTGAAGCTGACATTGCCGCCTCTTTTCAGGAGGCACTGGTAGATACCTTAGTTAAAAAATCTGTTAAAGCATTAAAACAGACAGGTTTAAAACGCTTGGTTATCGCTGGGGGGGTAAGTGCCAATAAACGGTTGCGTGAGCGTTTGGAAGCAGACTTGGCAAGAATCAAGGCAACTGTTTACTATGCTGAACCTGCTTTATGTACCGATAATGGTGCCATGATTGCATTTGCAGGGTATCAACGTTTAAAGGCTGGTCAGCATGATGGTTTATCTGTTACAACTACACCACGATGGCCAATGACTGAATTGACGAATCCTTTGTCACTATAAAAAATCATGAGTTGTGGTCATGTGAGCTACAATGACCACATTCT
This sequence comes from Acinetobacter stercoris, assembly GCF_900323515.1. GTDB lineage: Bacteria > Pseudomonadota > Gammaproteobacteria > Pseudomonadales > Moraxellaceae > Acinetobacter > Acinetobacter stercoris. The sequence goes on from NZ_OOGT01000266.1 coordinate 1,946, forward strand.
TAAAATATTTTATTTTCCAAAAGCTCTGGTGTTTAAATTGACTTGAGACGTTAATGCTAAATCATTCGCTGATTTTCCAACTGAAATGGTATAACTTCCTCCAGCAATTTTCCAATGACTATTTAAGGCATCATATTTCGAAAGTAATCGAGGGTCTGCACTGATCGTGACTTTTCGAGATTCGCCAGCTTTTAACTGAATACGATCAAAACCAAGTAAACGCATACGTTGACCATCAGGGGCATTGACTAGATAAAGCTGCGGTATTTCCGCACCATCACGCTGACCAGTATTTTTAATTGTGAATTGTGCAGTCACAGTATTACCGCCACTGAGTTTGAGATTGCTATATGAAAATTGTGTATAGCTCAGACCATGACCAAATGAAAATAATGGCTTGGCATGGGTTTTAGCCATCCAGCGATAACCAATTTCTGCACCTTCATGATAATTTATGGTTGTAGGGGTATCTGCCGGAGTGCCAAATCCAGGTAGTTCTGGATGGGGTGTTTGATGAATATCGGCGTAAAAAGTTACAGGCAGTCGACCAGATGGATTGACTTTACCAGAAAGGATTTCTGCAATAGCTGTTCCTCCTGCATTACCTGAATACCATGATTCTATAATCGCAGGTACCTGTTTATGCCATGGCATCGTGACAGGGTTTCCTGTTTGTAAAACGACTACTGTTTTAGGGTTTGCAGTACTTACAGCCCGAATCAGCTGGTCTTGACCCCAAGGTAGACTCAAGTCGGCATGGTCATGGTTTTCTGCTTCAGTTTTATAAGCAAATATTATTGCTATATCTGCCCTTTTTGCAATTGCTGCTGATTCAGCAGGTGTTTCACCAGCATCGGTTAAAAATTCAGCATGCGGAAATTGCTTACGCAGTTCATTTAATGGTGAAGGCCCCGTAATTGCGAGACGTCGAAGCGGGGCAAACATATTATTGCCACCTAATGGAATATTCATGGCGAAGCCACCAATCGGATCTACCAGACTTGAGCCACCACCACCACTAATCATTCCTTGATTTGAAAAGCCGCCAATAATGGCAATTTTTTTAACGTCAGACGGGATAGGAAGAAGATTATTGTTTTTAAGGAGCACTGTGCCTTGACGCGCAACTTCGACAGTAGATGCAATGTGAGCTTTTAGATCAGGTTGCGCTTGGGCACCATGCCATTGGTCGACGCCCGTTGAATAAATGGCGTACAAAATACGTTGAACCATATCCGATAGACGTTCTCTAGGAAATTGCCCATTTTTTAAGGCTTGCTGTAATGGGAGACCGAACCATTCTTTTTCATCTAGCTGGATTCCAGAATGCTGGTCTAGTCCTTTTAAAGCAAAGTCCCAATTGTAGACAGCTTTCCAGTCAGACATGATAAAGCCTTTATAATCCATGTCTTTTTTAATTTGTTGATTTAACAATGTGTCATTGCCACAGGTATACTCACCATTAACTTTGTTATATGCACACATGATTGAACCTGGTCGGGAACGCTCTATGGCAACCTGAAAACCTAACAATTCTGATTCACGATGTGCTGCAGGATCAATTCGGGCGTCTAAAAACCATTTATTAATTTCCTGAGAATTAAGAGAAGCATGCTTTAAAATACCCATAACTTTCTGGTCTTGAGTTCCTTTGACCGTTTCTGCTGCCATAACAGCACTTAACCAGGGGTCTTCTGAAAAATATTCAAAATTACGGCCATGACGAGGATCTCGAGCCAAATTAATACCACCACCGAGTACGACATTGAATCCTCTTGATTTGGCCTCTTTCCCTAATATTGCGCCAGCTTCATAAGCAAGTTTAGGGTTGAAAGTAGCAGCTAGAGCCTGAGCAGAAGGAAATGCAGTGGCTTGATCTCCTTTACGGCCACTACCTGGATTGGTAATTCCCATACCTGCATCTGTTAGAAGTAAATCTGGGATACCAAGTCGTGGAACACCTTTTACCCATCCGGCAATTTGAGGGATATTTTCAGGAATACGAGCATCGCGCTCAGAGCTAAAGTCTGGTTTTAATACCATAACCATAAGACTTTGAATCAGACCAAAACGTTCTTCGTCTGTCATTTGTTTCTCGGTGGCTATGGCTCTTTTTTGGGCATTCTCTATCTTGGGGGATTCAGCAAAAACTAAAGGCGAACTGTATCCTAAACTACATATCATGCTCAGATTGACTAACATTTTGTGTGTTTTTTTTGGAAAACATTTTTTTTGATGCATTAATAATCACCCCGTATTAATTATCGTAATAATTGAATAATAA
>NZ_OOGT01000375.1 GCF_900323515.1 Acinetobacter stercoris
ATTTAATAGTTTTATTTGATTGGAGGGTGAGAATCATGTATAGAGATGAAAATTATAAACGTGCTAAAGAGGAACTCAGAGCAGAATTAATGGAATTTGTTAAAGAAAAGTGTAATGAATTTCGTTTTAAAACCCATGTCGACATCAAAGCACTTTATTTAAATTTTGATGAAATTACAGCATTTGGTGATAAGAAGAGATCCTATGAACTTTCATCAATAAATATTGAAACGGATCTAGAACCTTAAAACCAATCTGAATAAACCGTCTTTTTGAACTGCCCCCATGAAGTTGGACAGTTTTTCAGGTGGTTAAACAGGATTAAGTTCTATATTCAACTGGACTCAATCTACCTAATTTCATCTTAATTCGTTCCTTATTGTAATAAAGGATATATTCATCAATACTACATTTTAACTGCTCTATATTGTCAAATCTCTGCAAATAAAATAATTCAGATTTTACAATCAAAAGAAGTTTTCTATTACAGCATTATCCAGACAATAACCTTTGTGTGACATGCTTTGTTGTATGCCGATTTGTTTAAGTTTGTGTTGATAGCTTCTCATTTGATATTGCCAACCTTGATCAAAATGCAATATTGGTGAGTCTTTTGGATTCAACCTCTGACATGCCATATCAAGCATCCATTGTGGCTTGATTGGTTTTTTTACAAGATTGAATGGGGTTAGATGGGATTAAAAAAACTTCTCTTACTGCAAAAGCAAAAACTGATGATCTGAACTCATTTCTTTATGTAGGGTTCCTGGCCTGACATATTTCGATCTTCTATCACGATTTTCGGTAATTAATTTGGGGGGGGTGTACTGATAAATCTGCAAGATGGTCATAGTATTTATCAAGCGATTTGATGTGGTTTTTGATATGGTTTTTGCTTTTAGTAAATTGTCCAACTTTATCAAAGTACATTTGGAATAATTCACGAACTGAACATTTCGGTTGGTTGATATTTTTTAATTCTTTTTCATACTCAATTTGAAGCTCCATAAGTCGTTTATGCGCCGATTGGGCCCATTATTGGGAAGTATCGTGAGTTGCTGCATCTCGGAGATGCTTATATTTGACTTGGATGTGCCATGCATTGCCACGTTTGACAGGTTCTTTGCATGATTAATCATTCTTAATATTTGGTGCCGTAATTCGGGCGCCAAATCCTATGAAGACTCATACAATCTTCAAAATGGCGCCAGAAAGCGAAATATAAAGCCGTTTTTAATGCAAATTTTGAGTATTTTGATTACCCAAAGTTGACCGATTTAGCAATAAAAAAGAGCTAAAACCCTAAGATTTTAACTCTGTCATGTTGAATTTAATCAACTTTTAAACTGGTAGGCATATCCAGACTCGAACTGGAGACCTCTACGATGTCAACGTAGCGCTCTAACCAACTGAGCTATACGCCTGTATGTGTGCGAATGTTATTAACATTCTTCAAAAATGACAAGCTCTTTTTTTATAAAACCACTTAATGGGTTATTCTTTATTCAAATTGTATCAGATAGTGGATAATTACTAAGTAATTATCGAGGAGCAGTGCATAACTTTAATAAGCAAAACATAACCTCATATATTC
>NZ_OOGT01000217.1 GCF_900323515.1 Acinetobacter stercoris
CTATCCACGTATGGATACCTTCAAAAGGCGTGTTCTTGACGCTGCTATGAGCCAAATAAATGAGTCTACAGATATTCGAGTAACATACGATCAGTATAAGCAAGGAAAAACTATTGCTGGATTCGCTTTCAAACTCAAGCAAAAAGAAAAACTAAAAAAAATAGAAGAAATTAACAGAGATCAAAATACGATTGATATGTTTTATGAAATGACAGATGCACAGATTCATACTTTTGGAAATCAACTTTCTAAACTTCATGAGCTAAGCCATTTAGCTGTAGTCGGTGAAAGTTATGAGGACTTAGCTTCTCGTATTAAACAAATGCTGAAAGCTCCTGAACAGCAAAAACAACTCCATCCCTATTTGAGCCAATTAGGGTTTAGCAAAAAGGTGAAAAACTATGAGAAATGAAACGATGGAAAAATTTATAAATCATGCGTTAATCACTCATGATCGTATGAGTACGGATGAAAACTATCGCAAAGAAGTGGCTTCAAGAGCGACAATTTCAAATTCTAGTAATAACGTTGAGTTATACAGTATTTATGATCTTGAACAATTAAATCCACTATCTCACGCAGAGAAATTATTAGATCTTAAAACTATTCAATACATCAGAAGTTGTGATGAGTTAGATATCCATGCGTATTTCATTTTAGATCGATGGGCAACCTACCAACCTAATGCACTCAAAAATTTAGAAGAACAAGGTGATATTTTTTTACTAAATTATTTGTATCAGCAGCAGCAAAAAGAATTGGAGATTTTGAAAAATCCTCAATACGCCAAAAAAGAAAAGCATTTAACCATTCATGAACGGCTTGAATTACACGAAATTTCTACACATCTTACGCTAAGATCTTAGAACTTGATGAAAGGAACGCATACTCTTGATGTATTGGTAATGTATTTTACAATACGTTTCCAATACAGATTTAAAATACAAGTGAATACACCATGAATACAGTCACAAAATACACTGTAAGTGATGCGGCATTACTGTACAAAAAGTCTAGGGCAACTTTATATAAAGATATAAAAAACGGTATATTAAGTAGAGATAATGATGGATTAATTGATTTTTCAGAACTACTTAGAGTGTATGGAGAGCCATACGAGAAGAAATCTAAAAAACGTATTGATACGTATCCAATACATACAGTGAATACACATGAATACAATGAAGAATACATGCATAATACAGTCAAAGAACTTGAAAATCAGATCAGATTCTTAAAAGAGCAGTTGCATAAAGCTGAGACCAGGGAAGAAAAGGCAAACCAACGTATTGATACGCTTTTGACGTTAATTGAAATGAAGAAACCTGTATTTTCTGAAGATAAAGACACGATTAAGGAAACAGTAACAGAGCCTTCTGTTAAGGATAATTCAGCTAAAAAATATCATGTGCCTAATGTAGAGGAAGAAGAAATTCCTAAACGTAGCTTTTTGCATAGATTTTTTTTACCTAATGGATAATTTTTGTTATTTTTAGAAATTATATTTTTACGGTTATTTGATGTCGATTTTCTAGGGACAGGGTAGGGTTTGTATCACCGCCCAAAATTTTGGCGTCAACAAACGACCTGATCAGGGCATAGCCCCGATACCCCTAAATTTAATTAGCGATTAGAAGTTGGATAGTAAATGAAACGGACAGATTTAAAAGTACCTTATCAAGAAAAAGACCACGCTAAATCTCTAGGAGCAAAATGGGATAGTACAAATAAAGTTTGGTATGTTCCTGATGGAATATCAGTTGATCCCTTTTCAAAGTGGATTCCTAAAGAAAACTATAATATTAAAGCTGATAAATTTTATCTGGCTAGAAGTACTTATTCTTGTTGGTCTTGCAATAAAGACACTTTTGTATTTTCCATTGCCGTACCTCCAACAGCTCTTTTCCTTGAATATGATGAGGGTGAAGAAACAGAGGAATGGATACCAAATATCCATAATAATCCAACCTTTGTAAGTTATCTTTCTGCTATGACCATTAACGTTGAGAATACTATTAAAAAATTAGCTCCTCGATATCATTCTGATTTTAGTAAAACAGTAAATACAACATATTGGATGAATCATTGTGAGCATTGCGGAATGAAACAAGGGGATTTTGGGTTACATCAAGAGGTTGATTCACCTTTCTTCCCAATTAGTGAATCGCAAGCAGAGCTATTAGAGTTTCTAGAAATAAATGAACCGATTCAATGTAATGGAGATGGCTATGGTAATTACAGCTCAAATATGGATGAGTTATTTGAAATGTTCAACCTAACTGATTGAGCTGAGTTTCGGATAAGAAATTTTATGTTAAATATTAAAACTATTGTTGACGCCAATAAGAAGGACTAGAACCAAACCGCTGTTTAAATGCCCTACTAAATGCTGCTTCTGAAGCATATCCAGTATCTTCTGCAACTTGAAAAATAGTTCGTTTGGTTTGTTGTAATAATTCTGCTGCTTTATCAAGTCTTAATCCAATTAAATACCTAAAAGGTGGTTCACCTACCAAAGCAACAAAACGAGAGGCAAAAACAGATCTGGAAAGACCCGCCAGATTAGCGAGTTCACATACTGTCCATGCTTTTTCAGGTTTTGAGTGCATAGCACCTAATACATAACCGATAGCTGGATCAGCCGCCCCTGAAAGCCAATTTGCTTTTATATTTGGTTCCAATGCCCATAATCTTAAAACTCGTATAAGTAGAAGCTCCATAATACGTGAGATCATTATAGTACTTCCTGGTTCGTTGGTTTCTATTTCATTTAATGCAAATTGAGAAGCTGTTTCTAACCAATCCATAACCCCATATGTTACGCGCCTTATAACAATTACTTTGGGTAAACAGTACAATAACCGTTTTGATAATCGTTGATCATATTGAAATGTTCCTCTTAACCATTCAGATTCTATTAGTTTATGGGGATACGATATCGAAAATTCAGAGCTAAATGTAAGAAGAATATCGCCCTCAGATAATTCGATCGGATCAGGGGAATAATCCTCACAACGAAAATAAAATGTTCCACTTTTTATGATTAATAAGGATGGTTCGCTTGTATTGAGACTTATATCACTCATTGAGCCTGATGTATGCACTTCAATATACCCACCAGTGAAGCGAATTAAACCTAGAACATCGGATAAAGCATCCTTAAAATTAGGCGTATGTGCAAATTTATTAATAGAATTAATCATGGATTCTCCATAATGCTTTAACTATTCTTAATCTCAAATCATATTAATTCAAGGAATTATTCAATGTCTAAGAACAAAACAATTATTCTAGTGCACGGTTTTTGGGGGGGAGCTGCTCATTGGGCTAAAGTGATTCCAGAACTTGAGCGAAAAGGTTATCATAATATTCGTGCAGTTGAGCTTCCTTTAACATCGCTTGCAAATGATGTTGAGCGTTTGCAAAAAATGATTAAGCAACAACAAAATGACGTTATTCTTGTTGGTCATTCTTATGGTGGGGCTGTCATTACAGAAGCTGGTAATCTATCAAATGTTTCAGGTCTTATTTATATTGCTGCCTTTGCACCAGATACAGGCGAAAGTCCAGGTAAAATCACAGAAAAAAATCCTCCAGCTGCTTTTTCTAGTATTAGTCCAGATAGTGATGGGTATCTTTGGATTGATTATGATAAGTATCATGAAAGTTTCTGCCAAGATCTCAATGTTGAGGATGCTTGGGTTATGTCTGTAACACAAAAAGCGCCTTTAGAATCGACCTTCTCTAATACAATTAGTACACCAGCTTGGAAAAACAAACCGTGTTGGTATCAAATTTCTAGCCAAGATCGAATGATTAATCCTGCAAATCAGAAATATATGGCAGAACGGATGAATCCACAAAAAGTGATTACATTGGATGCTAGTCATGCCTCACTTGCGTCTCAGCCACTGGCAATCGCTGAATTTATAATAGATGCCATTGAAACAGACATATAAATTTAAGACATAGTTTTCAAATTTCAAATCTATAAAACATATGTTTTATAGATTTGAAATCTCAAAGAGAGGAATTGTCTTATTAATTAGAGTCGGATGAACTTCATTAAAGTGACTATTACTCGAATTCATTACAGGCCTTAAATACAACTATCAAAAAAGGAACAATAGCAAAGTTAGGAAATAAATTCTCTGGTCCTAGGACATATATTGTCGTGTTGTTAATATATAGATCATAAAACGAAATAATTTAATTTAAGCTTTCCTAAACTTACCATAATACAGCTTATGCGAAATACCTAATAAAAATTAGGTATTTCAGTGACTTGTGAATTAGTCAATCTGTCCGACTTCCCATCTGAAACATTTCGCCCATTTTCTGGACTTTTTGGTACATTCCGCCAAGAAAATTCGACATTTCTAGCCAGTTCGGGGAAATATTGTTTAGGTAAACTAAAACTGTTTATCCTGTGATGTATGCAAAATTCTTAAAATAAATACCTTTTTTATCGTTTCATCAATGGTAAGAATTGCTCGATACAGATTATTGCCTACAAGCAATTCTCGTGTCCCTAAAGAGCCTTTTTCATGACTACGATAGGGAAAGAAGTACAAATCCTCTAATTGCCCTGTAATCTGCATATACATAGCTTCTGTACGTTGTTCACCCCACCTTTCAATCCCATAAGCTAGGATTTCCACTAAATCTTGTTCCGCCAATGGCGTATAAACCACCTGATAATCCATTATTTATGGCTCGCCACCAATGCTCGTGCTTTTTGCATCGCTGTTTCATGGACATTTTTCATGGCAGTCACTTGTTCAGGATGGGTTTTTAAAGAATCTAAAGCTGCTTGAATCTTCTCTTTGTCTAATTTGTTGTAATCATCTTCTGATACATCAAACAAATGCTCTAGGTGTGTGCCTTTCACATCTTTTAAAGAGAGGAATACACCCACTGGACGTTTATTCTTGGTCACAAGCACAGGTTCACGTTGCATGGTATCAAGTAATTCACCAAAACGAAGTTTGGCATCTTTGGCTGTAATCACTTGCATATCAAACCTCTTGTTCATTAGAAGTAGTCATTTTAGCTATTATAATCTCATTTTATACAATTACCATTTATTTTTGCCGTTATACATCTTTAGGGGTATCGGGGCTATGCCCTGATCAGGTGGTTTGATGGCGGAAAATTTATTTGGCGGGAATACAAACCCTACCCTGTCCCTAGAAAATAGACATGTTTTCTTATATGAATTCTTATCCAAAAAATATTATCGAAATAGATAAAATTTCTTTTAAATTTTTATTAAAAAAATTGCGAAGCGTGTTTTTATATATTTTTAATACTTTTAAATGTTTTTAGACAAGCTACAAGCCTTTTATACCAATGCATACAGAGGAGATACCACACCAAAAAGTCACCTATACCACACCAAAAAGTCACCTATACCACACCAAAAAGTCACCTATACCACACCAAAAAGTCACCTATTTACACCATCAATAGACTATGTTGTAATAACACCATAATTTATTAATGGTGTTTTATTTTGGTAAATGAACTAATTGTTAAAGACAATGCATTAATCAATGCAAGTTATAACTTAGACACTGTGGAGCAGAGGTTGGTTTTGCTTGCAATTCTTCAGGCACGAGAATCGAACATAGATATTGATGCGTATACAAAATTAAGAGTGTATGCAGGTGACTACATGAATAAATTTAATGTAGACAAGCATGCTGCCTATAAGGCTTTGAAAAATGCAGTTAATAACTTGTTTGGTCGTCAATTTAGTTATATGACTTTTGATGAGAAAACTGGAAAAAGTAAAAAAGTTATATCTAGATGGGTGCAAAGCATTGCGTATATTGAGGATGCCGCAACTTTGGAATTAGCATTTACAATAGAGGTAATTCCTTTAATTACTAGATTAGAGCAACAATTTACCAGTTATCAGCTTAAACAAGTATCGCAACTGACCAGTAAATATGCCATCCGATTGTATGAAATATTAATTGCATGGCGAGAAGTAGGTAAAACACCCATCATAAACGTTGCTGATTTGCGTTCTAAGCTTGGTTTGGGTGATAGTGACTATCCACGTATGGATACCTTCAAAAGGCGTGTTCTTGACGCTGCTATGAGCCAAATAAATGAGTCTACAGATATTCGAGTAACATACGATCAGTATAAGCAAGGAAAAACTATTGCTGGATTCGCTTTCAAACTCAAGCAAAAAGAAAAACTAAAAAAAATAGAAGAAATTAACAGAGATCAAAATACGATTGATATGTTTTATGAAATGACAGATGCACAGATTCATACTTTTGGAAATCAACTTTCTAAACTTCATGAGCTAAGCCATTTAGCTGTAGTCGGTGAAAGTTATGAGG
>NZ_OOGT01000127.1 GCF_900323515.1 Acinetobacter stercoris
TACAAATCGATTTAAAGTTTAAAAGTAATTTGTTTTTACGATTATATGGAATTTGTATTTATTCTAAAGTTTATGCTCAGGATGACAGTAAAGAGACGTTTGTACATGACTTTATTTTTGCTGCATGGACGAAAGTAATGAGTGCAGACTGTTTTGATCTGAAAAAATAATCGTAAGGCTGAAAAAAATACCGATCTGATGACCGGCATTTTTATTTAATTATTGGTTTTGGCCCGTTTCCAGAGCAAGTGGCTCATCACAGCTTTGCCTTTGGATTGAATCGGTGAAGCTGGACCAAGCTTTAATGTATCACCTTCTAAAGAAACGATACGTGCTTGTTGCTGTCCCAACCAGTTGGGGAATAGTGACACTTGCATTTCATGTTGAAGACCTTGATTTGTTTCATCGACAAAGTAGCGCCCTGAATAGGCAATATAGCTTTGAGCTTCTGCAATATATTCTTCATCTGTACCTTTAAACCAGTCACCAGAAGCGAAAGCAAGACGTTCCTCTCCCATGAGTTGTGCCGACATATAACCATCAGGAGTATACATAATGATTCCTGTTGCATGTTTTCCTAGTGGGTAAAAAGGTTCAGAACCATCTATAGGGACTTCTACATACGTTTCCAGTTTCCATGTTCCAATCAGCTTGTCTCGTAAAGTCATAATATTGTCCTTTTAACCTACGTATTGTGTGTCACCATCAACCGGAATTAATTGTCCCGAGATAGATTTTCCTGAATCAGATGCTAAAAAGAATGCAAGTTCGCCAATATGCTGTGGGTTAACCATATATTTCAACGATTGTACTTCGAGGGATTGCAGGGTTTCTTCTTCTAAACTGCGTCCGCTGACTTCAGCACGTTTTTGAAGAACTCCAAGAAAGCGAGGACCTTCTACTGCACCCGGTGCAATTGCATTGACACGGATATTGTCTGCCCCAAGCTCCATCGCCAGTGTCTTGGTAAAACCGACCAGCCCCCACTTTGTTGTTGAATAAGCAATGCGGTTTGGGTAACCAAAGCGACCTGCGGCTGAGGACATATTGATAATAGAGGCTGTTCGGGCTTGTTTTAAATAAGGGATCGCAAGTTGGGTCAAGCGAAATGTTGAATTTAAATTGATTTGAATAACTTTTTGCCACTCATCTATAGGAAGTTCCTGCATAGAAACCGTTGGTCCAGAAACGCCAGTGTTATTGACCAATACATCCAGTCCACCTAAAGCTTGGATTGCTTGCCCAAATATATTTTCCAGTTCGGCTAAATTGCTTAAATCTGCCTGAAAAGCCAAAGCTTGTGGATATGCATTTTTAAAGTGTTTAATGGCTTCAGGGTCAATATCAATCACGCAGACCAAAGCTTGATGTTTTATAAAGACATTTGCGATTGCTTTGCCAATGCCAGATGCACCAGCACTAATAAGTACTTTTTGTTGTTCCATGTTTTATCTCCTAAATCGGATGTAAAATGACTTTAAAGGTTTTAGTGGTATAGTTGAAATGAATGATTGATATAGGTTGGTATAAATCAAATGGATGTCTTGTCACTGCGTCATTTTGATTTGAATTTATTACTTTCTTTGCATGTATTACTAAAGCTTAAAAATGTCACACATGCTGCACAAGTTCTGAATATCAGTCAGCCTGCATTGTCAGCACAGCTAGCTCGCTTGCGCCACTCATTTCAAGATCAATTACTTGTTCCTTCGACACATGGAAAGGGAATGGTCTTGACCGAAAAAGCAGAAGTACTGATTGAGCCTTTAGAAACTTTAGTCAATCAATTGCAATTAATTCATCAAACTGAGCCTAGTTTTGACCCGGAACATGATGAACGTATCTTTAAAATAGCAGTAAGTGACAGTGCCTCTGTCAGTCTTTCCAGAGTGATAGCGGACTTTTTAGCTACATTAACGAATAATATTAAAATAGAGTTTGTACATTGCGAACCTGCTAAACTGACAGAGCAGTTAGAACAGGATCAACTTGATTTAGTGATTGATCTTGAAAATAACTTACCAGATCATTTTCCTGGTTTAATGTTGATAGATGAAGATTTTGTATTGTGTTTTGGTCTTCAGCATCCATTGAGTCAACAACGCACTTTAAGTGTTGAAGAATATTGTTCCTTAAAGCATATTATCGTGAAAACAGATGACCAGAGTTTTACAGGTTATACTGATTTAAGTCTTAAAATGCTGGGTCATAAACGAGTGATTCAACATAGCCTTTCAAGTTTTGTGATGGCAACGCAGTGTTTAATATATAGTGACTATGTTTGTACCTTACCGCGACATTTAGTCCAGCATGCATCAGAACCTTTACAGTTTCTAGAGCTTCCCTTTATTTCCCCTCGTTATAAACTCAGAATGTTGTGGCATCCTAAAAAGCAGGATAATCCTGCCATTCTTTGGTTAAGACATATGATTTATACTTTTGTAAGAGGAGAATAGATAGATTATTAACGATATTTATGGTGATTTGATAGCATTATTGAGAAGCAATTGATTGGAAACTTGCCGGATGTCTTTTTCTAATGTATCCCATTCTTGAAATAAAGGTTCAATCAATAAAGTTTGAGAAATAAAGCCATAACAAATACGTTGTAAATTCAGTGCAAGCCTGCATATATCCTGCTCATCATTTTTAAATGGTTCTAAAATGTCTTGCCACATATGTACCATCATGGCATAACTTTTTTGGTAAATTTCAACACTGGAAATTTGTCGTTCTAATAAAAAAGTTTGTGCCCATAAAAATTGTTGTGCCTGGATTTGCTTGATCTGGAATTGAATTACATGCTGTAAATAGTCTGGTAAAAATAATTTTGTGGATAAGTCATATAGGCTTTGTGCATAACTTTTTAGAGATTCAGCATTGTTTTTTACCTGTTGATGGATCATCAAAGCAACCAGATCTTCTTTTTGACTAAAATATTCATAAAAAGTACCCAGTCCGACACCTGCAACATCAGTAATTTCCCGAATCGTAATATCACTCACAGCTTTGTCTTGCAAAAGCCGAACAAAACTCTCCATCAGTGCATCCTGAGTAAAACGGGCACGAGACTGTTTGGGTTTACGCCGTACTTTGATCAAGGTTTGCTTCATAAAAAGCCGAACATGCAGTGTTATCCATTCATTTATACTGAATGCAACAGGAAAAAATAACAAGTCAGGTAGAGCAATGAATGCATGGAATACACATCAGATTTCAAATCAGTTTGATGAGCTGAGTGATTATAACCTTTTTGAAACTGATCAGGTTTTAAATGAAATATTGGTCCGCTATGGCAGTCAGGATCAGCAGATTTTAGCTCGGTTTGGACAAAAAGTTGGGACAAAGAAAGCTTATGAAAATGCTGAATTGGCAAATCGGCATACTCCAGAATTACACAGCTTTGATGCACGTGGTCGTCGAATCGATTATTTGGAGTTTCATCCTGCATGGCACAAATGGATGGAATTGAATCGTCAGTTTTCTGTGCATGCGTATCCTTTTATTGTGGAGCAAAGCTCAAGTAAATGGGTAGATTGGGCTGCACGTTTTTTTATTTCAGGTCAGGTGGAATGTGGAAATTTATGTCCAAATGCCATGACACTTGGCAGTATTCCTTTGATACAAAGAGAACCTGAACTCTGGGAAAAAATAGGTTCAAAACTTTTATCAAATGAATATGATGAGCGTGATCTGCCGATTTCTCAAAAGAAATCGATATGGCTAGGTATGGGAATGACTGAAAAGCAGGGCGGGTCTGATGTTCGTGCCAATGAAACCTATGCCAAACCAATTGCTGAGAGTGGACGGGGACAGGCGTATTTACTTACAGGACATAAATGGTTTTTTTCTGCTCCCATGTGTGATGCACATTTGGTTGTTGCTAAAACTGAACTGGATGGTTTGGCATGTTTTTTGTCCCACGCTGGCTTGAGGATGGCAGTAAAAATACTGTCAATGTACAAAGATTAAAAGATAAAGTAGGAAATCGTAGTAATTCCAGCTCAGAAGTTGAATTTCAGGATGCTTGGGGCATCATGATTGGAGAAGCTGGTCGTGGGATTCCGACCATTATCGAAATGGCAAACTACACTCGCTTGACTTGTTCTGTTGGTTCAAGTGCCATGCTGCGTCAGGCGTTGGTACAGTGTCTAGCTTATACCAGACAAAGGAAGGCTTTTGGGAAACATTTGGCAGAGCATCCTCTGATGCAGGCTGTTCTTACTGATCTTGCTTTGGAAACAGAAGCCGCAGTTCAGCTTAGCTTCCATCTGGCACATTGCTATGATGCTGAGGATGATTTGTCATTGGCATGGAAAAGAATAATGACACCAGCATCCAAGTTCTGGATTTGTAAACGTGCTGTTGAGTTGACAGGCGAAATGATGGAAGTCTTTGGTGGCAATGGTTATGTTGAAACAGGCATTATGGCACGGATTTTTAAAGAAGCTCCAGTCAATACGATCTGGGAAGGTTCAGGCAATGTCATGTGTCTGGATGTATTGCGTGCTATTTCCCATGATCATGAATCAATAGAGCTATTATTTCATTCTTTTGCCGAAACCGCATCACAAGAGCCAGTTTTACAAAATGAATTACAGTCGCTATTCAGACTTTTTAGTCAGTCAAATTCACATGACTTGCAATTTACAGCGAGGGCGTTGGTCAGCCGTTTAGTTATTTTGGCTCAGGCCGTTTTATTGAAACAGCATGCTCCAGATTTTGTATCAGATGCTTTTATTCAAACTCGTTATCGTGAATTTCATGGTCAGGTTGTTGGAATGATTGATCCTAAAACTGTGGATGTAGAAAAGCTACTGGAGAGAGCCTTAGCAAGCGAATAGATCACGTGTTGTTCAGAGACAAATAGCTGAAGCTAGCGGTTGGAGAGCCTATCTTTTTAGAACCGTTCCCTCCAGTGGGTAATCCAAGTTGACGTAACTCATGATAGATGAGTTCAATAAAACTTTGATGATTAAAGCGCTTGAAAATCGCTCAAAAAACACTATTATTACTTTCCCTGCGAAGTATTCGTTGGGGGAATAAAACATCAAGTGATAAGGTGAAGCAAATGGCGAAAAGAAAGCAACAGCCAGAGGGTATTACCAATAATCTGGTTGCAAAACATATGCATGAATTTAATACCAGTCATGTATTTGTAGATCGTAAAAAAGAAAGCAAACGTGGTTATACAAAACACAAAAAAGGTCGATATTCTGATGATTATCGACCTTTTTCATTGTGTATGATCTAGATTTTAAAAATTAAACTGAAACCAATCTTGATGTTTTGACCATATCTGCAAGTCCATGATGTTTAAAATAATATTCCATCCAGCTTTTCACAATCAGCGGATTATTCATTTTTACCACATCTTCAAGTAATTGCTGCGCATCGCTCATTGGGACATGGCAAATGGCTTTACGTACTCGTAAAATATTACTAGAACTCATTGATAACGTGTTGAATCCCATCGCCATAAGTAAAATAGCCGACAACGGGTCACCTGCCATTTCACCACAGATACTGATCGGCTTGTCGTATTTATGGCATTCTTTTACCAGACGTTGTAAAGCAATAATAATTGATGGATGGAAATGAGAGTAAACACTGGATACTCGCGGGTTATTCCGATCTACGGCAAGTAAATACTGAATAAGGTCATTTGATCCTACAGAGAAGAAATCGACCAGTTCTGCAAATTCTCCAATTTGTAGAAGAATACTCGGAACTTCTACCATAATCCCGATTTTAGGTTTGGTAATTTTTACCTGTTCTTCTTCCTGTACTGCCATCCAGTCACGTTCCAGCAGATATAATGCTTCTTCAACCTCGCTGACACTTGTAATCATTGGCAGTAAAATATGCAGATTATTTAAACCAATACTGGCTTTAAGCATGGCACGTATTTGTGATGAGAAAATCTCTGGATGATCCAGTGTAAAACGGATTCCTCTCCAGCCTAAAGCGGAGTTTTCTTCCTCGATCTCAAAATAGGGTAAGTCTTTGTCAGCACCAATATCCAGTGTCCGCATGACAACAGGTTTATTGGCAAAATGGCTAAGCTGCTGACGATAAATGGAACGTTGTTCTTCTTCACCTGGGAAACGTTCACGCAGCATAAAAGGAATTTCCGAACGATATAATCCAACGCCTTTTGCACCACGTTGTACACCACGTACCACATCTATCATCAAGCCAGTATTAACATATAATTTGACTGCTACACCATCGGGAGTAATCGCATCTTTGGTTTCATACTGTTTGAGGTCTTTAGCAATTTGCTCTTCTTCTTTTTGAATTTCTTTATAGCGTTGACGTAAACGACGAGGAGGGTTTAAAAAAACCCGTCCTTGGTAGGCATCAACAATCATTTCTGCATCATCTAAAGTATTGACTGGAAGCTCGGTTACACCGACGACTGTAGGTATACCCAGTGCACGTGCAACGATAACCATGTGTGAATTGGCAGCACCCTCACTGGTCACAATAGCCGCGATTTTATCGACAGGAAGTTCGACTAGAGCTGCTGTACTGATTTCTTCTCCTATTAGAATACTTTCAGCGCTTAGCTCCCGATGACTGGAATCATTTTCCTGTAGAGACGCTAAAATACGTCGACCGAGATCTTTTAAATCAGACACTCTTTCACGTAAATAGTCATCCTCCATTTGTGCAAACAACGCTACATGTTTATCAATTACACGTTTAACTGCACCTTGGGCCCAATTTCCTTCACGTATGATTTCTTTAATTTCAGCAGGTAATGCATTTTCATCCAGCATTCTAAGGAATACGCTAAATAAAGCGCGTTCTTCAGACATAAGCGAATCTTGCATTTTTTCATCAAGTGATTGAATCTCGGAACGTACTGAAATAATTGCTTGATCGAGAAGTTCAAGTTCTTCACTGATGTCATCAGCTTCACGGTCTGGCACGGCAGCGAGATCAGCAGGCGGATACAGAATAATTGCACGACCTAGTGCAATACCTCCTGAACCTGAAACTCCCTGAAAGGTTTTATAGGCAGGAGAGCTGCTTGCTTTACGGAAAACGTCAATATTTCCAACCGCGTGAGCATGTGCAATAACACCTGATAGTTGAGCACAAAGTGTAACCAGAAAGGATTCTGCCGCTTCACTAAAGTCTTGAGGCTCTTTATTCTGAACGACCAGCACTCCCATCACTTTACGACGGTACATGACAGGTACACCAAGAAACGAGTTATATATTTCTTCACCTGTTTCAGGGAAGTACATAAAACGTTCGTGCTTTGGTGCATTGTCCAGATTGACAATTTCCTCACGTTGTCCAACCAGCCCGACCAATCCTTCGCCAAGTTGCAGTGAAACATTGCCTACCGCTTCAGGATTTAAGCCTTTGGTTGCCATCAACAGGTAACGCTGATTACGCTCATCGAGCAAATAAATGGAACAGACATCGACATTCATGGCTTCGGAAACCTGATTAACCATAATTTCCAGAGAATCATGCAAACTGACAGACGAATTAATTTCTTGGACAATCCGTCGAAGTGTGTCTAGTTGCATGTTTGACATAAATGCGTACTCCTAATAAAGAGTGAATCCCAAGTCCATTATTTATAGCAGTAGTCTAATAAAAAATCATTCACATTTATGAAGAAATTTCAGAAGTTTGCTGCGGTAATTGCATACATAGCTCCATCATGGCTTTGCGGTAAACATCACGTTTGAAATTCACTACTTGACCGAGCGGATACCAATAACTCACCCATTGCCAGTGATCAAATTCTGGCGGGTCAGATAGATCCAGCTGAATATGCCCAGCTGAAGCTGTAAGTTTTAATAAAAACCACTTCTGTTTTTGTCCAATACAAATCGGGTCAGAGTCTGACCTAATGTACCGATGTGGCAAACGATAACGCAGCCAACCTTTGGTTTGCGCAATAATTTGGACATGTTCTGGCAATAAGCCGACTTCTTCTCTTAGCTCTCTAAAAAGTGCCTGTTCAGGAGTCTCTCCGTATTGAATACCTCCTTGCGGAAATTGCCATGCATTGTGACCAATGCGTTTTGCCCATAAAACCTGTCCATTATCATTTGCCAAAATGATCCCGACGTTGGGTCGGAAACCTTCTGAGTCGATCATTTGGCTACCTAAAAATTTATCAATATCGTTGACTTTGAATTCGGGGACAGTCACTCTTAAGTCCAGCTCGAAAAAGATCAAAGTAAAATGTTTTAAAATTGCTATGATCTTAACGAATTTTGGCCGTCTAGCCGAGCTAGAATTACAATTTTTTTCTTAAATTTCAGTTTGAACGAGTATTTTCATGAAATTGGCGCTGTTTGATCTTGATCACACCTTATTAAATACCGACTCTGACCATTCCTGGGGGGAGTTTTTAGTGAATGAAGGCTTGGTCGACCCTGTCCATCATCGTCAAATGAATGACAAGTTCTATGAAGATTATAAGGCTGGGCAGCTTGACCCGATTGCATATAATGAATTTGTATTTGAATTCCTTACGCAACATGACAATGAATATTTGACCGAACTACATCAGTTATTCATGGAAAAAATTATTCGTCCACAGATGCGTGCAAAGGGCTTTACTGCGATTCAAAAACACAAAGATGCAGGGCATGACATTATCGGTATTACAGCGACTTCAGATTTTATCACTGCTCCTATTTTTCGGGAATTTGGTATCACTGAAATCATTGCAACTAATGCTGAAATCAAAGAAGGTAAATATACAGGTAAAGTGGCAGGTTTGGCGTGTTATCAGAAAGGTAAACTGGCACGTCTGGAACAATGGTTAAATGGACGAGATGTTTCAGAATCTTGGGCATATTCAGACTCAATCAATGACCGTTTTTTGCTTGAATATGCAGATCACCCGATAGTGGTATGCCCGGATGAGCGTTTGGAAGAGCTTGCCAAAGCGCAAAACTGGCCAATCGAAGACTGGTCGATTTAAATTGATCTTGAGAAGCAGCGTAATATATGCTGCTTTTTTTATCATATAAAACAAACATTAAGCATTTTTTGTGCTATAGGTACGAAGCATATATATTCAAATTTTTATATTTCATTTACCTTTTGGGGCAGGTTGTGGATCAAATCGAATATGTGCAAATACCTAACGATCAACAAAATCAATATTATGAAAAGTTTATTGGTCAAAAATACTTAAAATATTTTCAAAAGCATTTTGCTGAAATCAATGAAAAGAAAGCCTTCTCAGGCTTTAACATTGCAGCTTTTTTTCTGGGGGTATTTTGGCTTTTATACCGAAAAATGTACCTCTATAGCGGTATTTATATTTTATTGATGATCTTATTCTGTTTTATTCCAATACCGGATTCTTTTGCCAGAGCGATAGGTATTGGTTTTGCTGCGACGATGGGATGGAGTGGAAATGGTCTGTATAAATACTTTGTTGATCAGAAAATTAAAAAAATACAAATGACTCACTCAGGCAATATTGAGCAGCAATTAAAACAGCAGGGTGGCACAGATATTCATGCTCCGATCGGATTATTCATTGTGCTTAGCGTATTATTTTGGATCGCAGCAAACTTTCCATAATTAAATATAACAACGTACCTGAGAAACCTTTCCAAAGGCTGTTTGCTAATTTGTAACTTTAAAATTAATTTAAAAATGTTATTGTTAATTAGAAAATAATAGCTCAAAAGGGGAATAAAAATGAGTTCAGTTAGACCAAGAATGACGCATCTTTTTGAACAGCTTGGTTTGGATGCCAGCGAATCAGCCATTGCAGAGTTTATTGAATCACATCAATTAGATCGGGATGCATTTATTAATGAAGCAAGTTATTGGACTGAGGCGCAAAGGCAGTTTATTGAAGAAAAAATGAAATCTGATGGGGAGTGGGCGATTGTAGTTGATCAGTTAAATGAATCTTTACATGAAGACTCTGTGCAACAATAAAATCATGAATGAATCCCGCCCATAGATTAAGGGCGGGATTTTTAAAATAGAAAAATTATTTCATCATTTCAATCAGTTCTAACACCGCTTTAGATTGGGTACGTCCAGGATGCCAGACCATACCTAAAGCGCGGTGCATATTGGTTTTGATATCTAACTGATGCAGATCCTGATTTAACAAGGTACGA
Organism: Acinetobacter stercoris; assembly: GCF_900323515.1. Taxonomy (GTDB): domain Bacteria; phylum Pseudomonadota; class Gammaproteobacteria; order Pseudomonadales; family Moraxellaceae; genus Acinetobacter; species Acinetobacter stercoris. Next base: position 10,131 of record NZ_OOGT01000127.1, read on the forward strand.
GGTAAAACAGACCAGCCTAGACCAATTGAAACCAGCATACGAATGGACTCAAGCGGGTTGTTGCTCATTGTGACTTTAGGTTTGAGTCCTTGTTTTTCAAACTCGGCTAATGTGATCTGACTTGTGTAGGTTTGAGCAGCAGGCAACAGGCTTGGATATTCCATTAGATCTTCAAGTTTTAAATTTTTCTTGTTTGCCAATGGATGAAATGGTGCAACTACAAATACCAAAGGATCATCCCAAATCGTGATGTATTTCAGACGTTCATCACCTACTGGCGGGAGGGTTAAAAAGGCTAATTCAAGATCACCAGCCAACACTTGCTCATGTGCCTGTTCGGAATCCACAAAATGTACGTCTAGGGTAACATCTGGAAATTGTTGAACATATTTTTTTAAATGATGGCGTAAGTGGTGTAGACCGATATGATGACTTGTGCCAATTTTAAGCTTACCTTGAACTTGCCCCTGTTCATGACTCAGGGTGTGATGGATATCCCCTAATTCATTTAGCCAGTTTTTAACTTTAGGTAATAGTGAGTGAGCAGCATGTGTAGCTTGAACACCACGACCAGCTGATTCAAATAATTTGACCCCAAAATACTCTTCCAGACTATGAATACGTTTCGTGACAGCAGGCTGAGTAATGAATAATTGATCTGCAGCCATGGAAATGGAACCTGTTTCCATGACTTTTACAAAGGCTTCAAATGCTGCGAGATTCATAAGCGTTTATCTAGGTTATGAAATAAAGTATTAATTATAAAATAATTTTATAAAGTTTGCGAACTTAAAGATGTAAATAACACATTTTTTTTCAAATAAAAAAAGACCACCTAATACTGTAGATGGTCTTAGTGAGGTAAAACATTTTTAGGGTTATACAGAAATTTCAGAATTAATCGGTTTTGTATCTTGTTTGCGTGTCCATACTTTTTCATGGAAAAAGAAAGCAACTGCCTGAACAGTTGGTTCTAGTAGGCTTAAAGTCATTGCCATCCAGAGATTACCTGTTACGATATAAGCAACTACCATTGCAACACTAATGTGCATAATATAATAGCTTAAGGTTTTTTTTAAGGTTCGCTGGTTATTGCTTACAAAATTTTGAATACGGACCATAATGATTACCTCACATTTCATGTTTAATTTCTGAATATATAAATAATAATCATTATC
>NZ_OOGT01000404.1 GCF_900323515.1 Acinetobacter stercoris
GTTAATATTTATTTAATTGAAAAATGTGATATTTACAAGGTATTTTCCATTAAATGAAGGGGGAGGATGTTTTATAAAGTTAAAGTAAGGCATTTAATTAATTATTGTTTTTAAGTGATTTTGATAAAAAATAAATATTTGTTTCGAATTAGTAAATCAGAATTCAATCTATTTTTTTAACTAAAGTTTCACATAATTCTCGATATTCTATATGTCACAAAAAGGACTTTTCAGATTAGACAGGAATGTATCTTAATTTACTAGATCATGAGGTTTAATATGAGTTTAAGTGCATCAATCGTTGACCCCAAACTTTTTTCAGAAAAAGACAAAATGAAATTAGTTAACGAACTTTATCATGTACATGACAAAATTTTTGATGGTGTTGATAAAAATCAATTTACAAACTATGTCATCAATTCAAAAGCGAACATTACAAATATTTTTATTCAAAAGTATCAAGATCAAGCTGTAGGATATGGAGCAATTCATTTCTATAAGTTTGATACGTTTGATGAACGTATTGGTGTGATTCGTATGGAGGCGGGGTTTATGCCTAAATTCCGAAGTGGCAACAACCAATTTCATTTTTTTGCTTTACTTAAGGTTATAGAATTCATTATTAGTCATCCAAACCGTAAAATATACTTTCTAGGGAGTCTGGTACATCCATCGAGTTATGTTGCATTGACAAACTTAAGTAAGCAGGTTTGGCCTACCATGGCAACACCATTACCCAATGAAGAAATTAAAACAATTGTAAACCGTCTGTCAGATCTTTTTGATTTAACACCTGTTGAGCCTTCTAATCCGCATGTAGTAAAAGTTGGTTGGAAAACCAGAGAAACAGAAAATTCAAGACATGAGTGGAGCAATATTACAAAATCTTCAGCCCAATTTTACTTACAACAGAATCCAGACTATAAAGAAGGCCATGGATTAATAACTATATTACCGATAAATATGAAAAACGTTTTAGATATCGGCATTGCTTTAGTAAACAAAAAGCAGAAGAAAGCAGTTAAAAACTTTTGGATGCAATCAAAACTCAATCCAGCTGCATTGAAGAAAAAAGTGCAGCCCTCTATAGCCTAAATTGAGCATTCATACTTTTATATTATTTAATAAAAGTTATTCAATGTTTATATTCAGATCAAACATGTTCTTATTACAGTTAACATGTTTGATC
>NZ_OOGT01000219.1 GCF_900323515.1 Acinetobacter stercoris
GTATTTGTTATTAAAATGAAAGAATATTGAAAATTTGGTGAAGAACGTGTGACTTCAAGTTTTTCAATATCAATTTGCAAGATCATTGCAAAGTTTACTTTCTCTTGAGTAATTGTTGTTGTATTGCCCAATCAATGTGCACTTGCACAATATCATCATGCTGCATTTTTTTTTGTTGTAGTGTGGTTAATATTTCATCAGAATATGGTGCATTGCCCAAACCGATAGCAATGTTACGTTTAAAACTTTGAAAGCCCGTTCTACGAATTGGACTGCCCTCAGTACAGTTTAAAAAAGTTTCTTCATCCCACGCCCACAAATCAAGTAGAGAAACATGATCTAATCCGTGCCTCGGATTAAAGTCATCAATACTGGCCTTTTTGGCAAAACGATTCCATGGACAAATGAGTTGGCAATCATCACAGCCAAATACCCGATTTCCGATTCCCTGGCGTAATTCCTCTGGGATGACTCCTTTGTATTCGATGGTGAGATAGGCGATACATTTTCGAGCATCAAGCATATAAGGCTCAACAATAGCTTGTGTCGGGCATATATCGATGCAGGCGCTGCATGAACCACAATGTTTCGTTGCAGGTGTATCGAAGGGTAAATCCAGCGAGGTAAATAGTTCCCCTAAAACAAAAAATGACCCTGCTTTTTTATGGATGAGTAAAGTATGTTTGCCTGTCCAACCCATTCCAGCATTTTCTGCCAGTGATTTTTCAAAAACAGGAGCCGAATCTGCAAATGGTCTGGATTCAAAAACTCCCACTTTTTCTCTAATACGGGTTGCCAGCGTTTTTAAACGCCCACGCATGACCTTATGGTAGTCACGACCTCGGGCATATCTTGCAATAACTGCAGAGTTTGGCTCATCTGGGACATAACGGGCTTTGGGCTTTTCAACCAGATAGTTCATCCGTACACAAATAATACTTCGAGTTCCAGGAACTAGCAGGGTTGGATCAGCTCTTTTTTCCAGATTTTCTTCTAGAAATTTCATATCACCGTGATAACCACGCTCTAAATATTCTTGAAATCGTGGCAATTCATCTTGAGCATCTGGTCTAGCAATGACACAATCAGCAAAACCTAATTCTAAAGCTTGTGCTTTGATCCAGATTTTTAATTGTTCAGGATCAAGCTGTTCAGTGCTAATGAGCTTGGAAGATGAAGATGCCATAGATCAGATCAAAGGGAAGAAAATAATGCAGCAACAAGTTTATCATAGCCGCGATATACAAGCATGGGAACAGCGTTGGTTTAGCAAGCAAAATAGTTCCTATGGTCTGATGCAGCAGGTCGCTTTAACTATTGCGTTAAAATTACAAAAAAAAATTGAATCCTTACAAATCAAACATATTGCAATCTGGTGTGGTTCGGGCAATAACGCTGGTGATGGTTATTGTGTTGCTACTTTTTTAAAACAGTGGGGATATCAGGTTGATGTTTTTGCAGCGAAGTTGGGTGATTCGAAAGACTTACAACAGGCATATGCTTATGCTTTGCAAAATGATGTCCGTATTCATGAAGGATTTGAAATAAATCAAATTTATGACTGTCATATTGATGCTTTGTTTGGAATAGGTTTAAACCGTCAGTTGGATGAGCATTGGCAAAATATCATTGATCAATATAATCAGCAATCTGGATTAAAAATTGCGATTGATATCCCTAGCGGATTGAATGCCAATACTGGGCAACCTTTGCCAGTAGCAATCAAAGCAAATATCACGTACACCGTGTTAGGTAGAAAAGCAGGTTTATATACGGGGCAGGGTAAGGAATATACTGGTGATGTCAATGTAATTACATTAATCCCCGTTGATGAAGAATTACCTATACTTGCAAAATTAACAGATAAAAAGATTTGTTTACCTTCACGTCAGGCATTTGGACATAAGGGTAGTTATGGGCACGTCTTGGTCGTGGGTGGTCATAAAGATATGGGCGGAGCCGTGATTATGGCTGCCGAGGCGGCATTTGCTGCTGGTGCAGGAAAAGTAACGGTCGTCTGCGATGCGAGGCATCACACATCGATTTTGTCCCGTGCACCGAATATCATGTTACGAGATATCAATGTATTAGATACAGAACATATTCAGGTGTTACTTGATCAGGTAGATGCGGTTTGCTTTGGTATGGGACTAGGACGTGATGAATGGGCTGAAAAGCAATACCAGTTATGGTATCCGTTGATTCGTCATACATCCGATCTGGAAGTTGTTCTGGATGCAGATGCACTCTGGTTTTTAGCACAAACCCCTAATCAACTGGATCAACATATTTATGCAACACCGCATTCTGGCGAAGCAGCAAAACTGCTGGCTTGTTCTGTTCAGGAAGTAGAGTCAGATCGGATCAGTGCGATTAGAGCATTACAATTAAAATATGCAGGACAATGGGTGCTTAAAGGATCAGGTAGCCTGATTTTAGAAAATGAACTCTGGATTTGTACTCAGGGAAATGCAGGCATGGGTACAGGTGGAATGGGGGATGTTTTGGCGGGTATGATTGCCAGTTTAAAGGCCCAATTCCATGAGCATATTACCTTACATGATATTGTTACATTACATGCACAAGCGGGTGATGTATTGGCTGAATCTGGGCAGCGTGGTTTACAGGCACAGAATATGAGCCATGCTATTTATAAGGTGGTCAACAGGTGAAAGCGATTCGATTAACGATTTCTGGTCGAGTACAAAATGTTGGTTATCGCCGTTGGTTTGAAAATCAAGCCAATAAACTTGGAGTAAAAGGCTATGTCAAAAATCTGGATACAGGTGATGTAGAGGCACTTGTCATTGGTGAAGAAACAACCTTAAATATACTGATCGAGCATGGCTATATTGGTCCATTGCGGGCTGAGGTTCAAAATATCCAGCAAAAAGAGATTGTGCAATTTATAGAGTATACTGATTTTAAAATGTTGAGATAACAGGATTTATTGGAAAGATTATGGATAAGCTCATTGTTATTGGGATTGTACTTATATTTTGTATTTTAATGGTGATTTATACGCAAAGAGATACAGCGAGTCCTAAAGATAAAAATCTAAAAGAAATCGTGCAAGATGCTTATCCAGAGTATAAAGTTATCGAAAAATCGACAAGTATCGCAATTTGTAAGCCCAATGCACGTGGTGTTTTGGATGATTTAATGATTATTCGAATTGATCCAGAACAAAAGAAAAATTTAAGACATTCAGGAACAACATTGATAGCTACATATTCCAAACGACCATCAATTCGTGAAATTACTAAAGATTTCGATGCTTTTTTTAAAAGATAATAATAAACCTAAAATTAACGTCGCCTACCACTGTAACGGCTACGACCACGTGCCATGCCACCTAAAGAGTTTAAAACTGCAAGCTTGCTCATACTTCCTGAAGCATGTGCATGACAAATTGCTGCTGCTAAAGCATCAGCTGCATCGGCTTGAGGGCGAACGCTTAAATTGAGTAGCTTCATCACCATCATTTGCACCTGTTCTTTATCTGCTGCTCCATATCCAACGACAGATTGTTTAATTTGACGTGCAGTGTATTCGGCAACTTGTAAATCGAGGTTGACTAATGCGGCTATGGCAGCACCACGTGCTTGCCCAAGTTTTAATGCTGAATCAGGATTCTGAGCCATAAATACTTGCTCGACGGCAGCCTCTGTAGGACCGTGAAATTTCACGATTCGGTCAATACCAGCAAAGATTCGTTTCAGACGTTCTGGAATTTCTGTTGTTTCTGTACGTATCGTCCCTGCATCAATAAAGCGTAACTGACTACCGTCACGTTCTATGATGCCGTAGCCAGTTAAACGAGAGCCAGGATCAATACCGATAATTAAAGACATACCAAAACTTATGATAAAAAGACCTTATTATTCTTACACAACATACGAGTGCTGTGTATGTAATATTTATTCGATTAAAATAAAATAGTAGGAAATGTACTTATTTTAAGCACACAAATGCTAACAAAATTACTATGTATAAAATGGAGAATAAAAATGCAAATACAAGGTTTCGAAGCGTATTCACCAAGTCTCTTGGCGCAAAGTATTAATCACTGGATTGCAGAAAATGTACATGATAGTTATCGAATACAGATCATTGATATCCAATATAATTGTATGGTCAATAGTGAAGGAATAGACGTATATTCTGCATTGATGACTTATGAAGCAGAGAAGGTGGGGTAGTATTCAATTTATCTGGATCTTATGAAGACTTTTTAGCCAAGATAGCAGTTTCTATGTGTTTTTTATAAAAACTGCTTGAGAATCTCCAAATTGTACCCATAATTTATGGCATGTGTATTTATTCAGGTTTAAGTGACTATTGTCATTTAAATGATATGAACAAGTTTATTGATTTATAAACTATATATGGAATACTGCACTGAAAGTATGGATTTGGCATAGCTTAAATCACTACTGAAATTTATTTTTGCTATAGAGATGATTTACATTTAATGAAATTATTCCCGCTTATTCTTATTTATTTTATCCTTGAAATCGCTGTATGGATTGGCGTGGCTCAGTTCATTAGTGGATGGTATGTCTTTTTCTCATTCTTTGTAACATTTTTCTTGGGCCTAAGTATGATTCGCTCAAGTACTTCAACCATTATGCCGCAATTGCAACAAATGCAAATGACAGGGCATATGGCTGGAGATGGTGAGGTTGGTAAAAAGTTGACCGTTGCAATGTCTGGCTTTTTGTTTATGATCCCTGGGTTGATTACAGATGTCTTAGCAATTTTAATCTTGATACCTGGCGTACAAAAAATTGCTAGAAACTTTGTTATGAACATGATTGCAAAACGCCAACAAGCCATGATGAATAAAATGATGGGGGGTATGATGGGCGGATCTATGGGAGATATGGGGGGTACTGCTGGTCAAAACCCATTTGAAGATTTGATGCGCCAAATGCAGAATATGCAAAATCAACAGGGCGGAGCTCACCGTGATTCAACGATTATCGATGGTGAAGCACATGAGGTTAAGCCCGAAGCCAAACAGATTGAAATGAAAGATGTAAATTCCAAATAACTTTTCGAGGCAAAAGTATTTCTTATAGTTGTTTTCGTCGTTGTTATGGAAATCGTGTTTTCATGGTTTGGATTACTAAATTTCTTAAAGTAACGTCTTATTTTAATTAAAAAATCATTGTAGCAACCATTTTGAAATGTCAATAGTGTCTAGATTATTCAACTAAAACTCAGCCGAATCCTGGATTCGGCTTTTTTATACCATTTGATTTTTCAATAGGAAGAACAGTTTGTTGTGATATGATAATCCATCTTGTCTTTTGCATAAAAAATTATGTCATTGTTACTGACAATTTGTGCTTTGCATTTTATTGCCCAACTTAGTCCTGGTCCAGATGTATTGTTGGTTGCAAAAAGTGCAGCATCAACTTCCAAGACTCATACGTTACAAATTATATTGGGGATTTCGATTGGCGTTGTTGTATGGGTAACACTTACATTACTTGGATTTACCGTATTGCTTGAGCAATGGCCTTGGATTCAACAGATTCTTATGCTAGTCGGAGGCCTTTTTTTAGCTAAAATGGGTTATGCCATGCTGAAAGGTGGCTTGAGTAGCTTAAAATCTCAAACTGTGCTGGAAGGAAGTTTGGCGCATCAGAAAAACTATTTTTTGATGGGGCTGTTTACCAATTTGGCGAATCCAAAGATCTTGATTTATTTTAGTAGTGTTTTTTCATTAGCTTTAAGTTCTACAGCAAGTGCTAATTTAAAACCTTATTTAGCAGTGATTATACCCGTGCAGACTTTTGTTGTGTTTGCGGGTCTAATGATGATCATGTCAATTCCAAAAATTAAAACCTTATACCAAAGATCTGGTAGTTATATTGATGTTTTATCAGGTATTTTATTTTTGTTTTTTGCTGTATTTTTATGGTTTGATGCGATTAAGATGCTTTAGTCCTGTTCTAGTGGAGTAGATGAGGTTTTTGATGAAGGCGAGTTTATATTCTCCTTTTTTTTCTGGGGAGTGTATTGATTTTGATTGAGAGTGGTTTGCTGATTCTCAGAGTTTTTATAAACACGACTCCGGTTTGCTCGTTCTCTGAAACCACCTTTATTGATCAGTTTATCCATATTTACAAATCCAGTATTTAATCTTCACATTGTCATCGAATTAACAAATTTTTGTCATCTAAATGTTAAAAGCACTTTATAAAATTATACCTGAAAATTGATTTTTCGTATTAAAAATTAATTTTGGATAGTTTTAATGAATATGCAGTAAATATAAGAT
>NZ_OOGT01000220.1 GCF_900323515.1 Acinetobacter stercoris
GCGAATATCCTCATATAAGCAGATAAAGTAATTTTATCGAGACCCACAAATAAGTAAAATTGATTTATTTTTATAAATTGAATTAGTTTTACTTATTAAAATAAAATTATTGATAAATTTTTTGAGTAAAAACACAACAACAGGACGAAATTGTGAGATTATGGCAAAATATACCCTTTCAAATTTAAAGCCTATTTTGAAATCATGAAGCTGTTACGTCTAAATGCGTTATCTCCTGAATTCCAATTGCCAAAAACTGCGGTCACGATTGGCAACTTTGATGGTGTTCATTTGGGGCATCAAGCGATGATTTCTCAATTAAAATCAATATCATCACAAAAAAATCTAAAAACACTTGTGATGATTTTTGAACCGCAACCTTTAGAGTTTTTTAAAGGCTATGATGCACCGCCTCGTATCAGCTCCTTGCGTGAAAAAGTAGAACATCTCACTGAACTAGGCGTGGATTATATTGCGATTGCAAAATTTAATAATAAATTCCGTAGCTTAAGTGCTGAAGACTTTGCCAATATTTTAAAATATAAACTGAATGCTCAAAGTCTGGTACTTGGTGATGATTTTCATTTTGGTAAAGATCGTCAGGGCAACAGCGAATTTTTAAAACAGTATGGTTTTGATGTGACCAACCTGGATACAATCGAATTTGATGGCGAACGTGTCAGTTCAACCCGTGTCCGTCAAGTATTACAAGCAGGTAATCTATCTTTAGCAGCAAAATTATTAGGTCGCCCATATAGCATGATTGGTCGTGTCCAATATGGTGACCAGATTGGCCGAACTTTAAACTTTCCGACCATTAATGTCCGTCTAAACCGCCACAAGCCATGTTTAAGCGGAATCTATGGTGTTGAAGTTGTTTGTGAAACAACAGCATTAACTCAAAAGGTTATTCAGCAGAATCCAGATAAAAAAGGTATTGCAGGTTATCATCCTGAAGCCTTATTTGGGGCAGGCCATGTTGGAACACGTCCTGCGATTAAACAAGAGCATCCTGAATGGCGATTAGAAGTACACTTTCCTGAAGTTTCTGCTAATCTGTATGGCTTGTTAATGCGGGTCACGTTCCTCGACTATTTACATGGTGAGCTGAACTATCCTTCACTGGAAGCACTTCAAAAAGGTATTGATGATGATGTTGAGAAACTCCTTGAGTTTCGTGAAAACACCCCCAAATTTCCTTTTTAGTTCAAAATTTATTTATTTGTAAAAACGCGTCAGCCGGAAGGCTGATTGAATTGGATGACAACTTGCATGAGCGATAAGCAAACTCCTGAAAATGCAGTGGATTATAAAGCCACGCTAAACCTCCCAGGTACTGAATTTGCGATGAAAGCAAATCTCGCAGTACGTGAAGCAAAATGGTTAGAAGAGTGGTATGCCGACAACATTTATCAGCAGATTCGTGCATCGCGTATTGGCAAGAAAAAATATGTGCTCCATGATGGTCCTCCATATGCAAATGGTCAGATTCACTTAGGTCATGCTGTTAATAAGGTCTTAAAAGATATTATTGTCAAAAGCCGTACTCTGGATGGTTATGATGCGCCATATGTTCCAGGCTGGGACTGTCATGGTTTACCAATTGAACTAAAAGTCGAAGAAAAAGTTGGTAAAGTCGGTGTTAAAGTGGATGCTTCGACTTTCCGTAAAGCTTGCCGTGAATACGCCTATACTCAAATCGATCTACAAAAGAAAGATTTTGTGCGTATGGGAGTGCTTGGTGATTGGGATAATCCATACCTCACCATGAACTTCAAACAAGAAGCTGACATTGTTCGTGCGCTTGGTGAAATCGAAAAAGCGGGGCATATCCAACCAGGTTTAAAACCAGTGAACTGGTGTATCGACTGTGGTTCTGCTCTTGCTGAAGCTGAAGTTGATTATAAAGATAAAAAATCTGATGCCATTGATGTTGGATTTGGTGTAGTTGATCTTGCTGATTTATCAACACGTTTAGGCGTAGAGATTGCCAACCCAACAGATATTGTGATCTGGACAACAACTCCTTGGACGCTTCCAGCAAACCAAGCCGTTGCAGTACATGCTGAAATTGAATATCAACTGGTTCAGGCACAGTCTGACCGTGGTGTACAAAACCTGATTCTGGCAAAAGATTTGGTCGAATCTGCCTGTGAACGTTATAAACTCGAAAGCCCTAAAGTTCTAGCTGATTTTACAGGGTATAAATTAGAAAATTTACAATTACAACATCCTTTGATTACCGATCGTCAAGTTCCGGTGATTCTGGGTGAACATGTTATCGCAACCAGTGGTACAGGTGCAGTACATACCGCACCAGGTCATGGTGTCGATGACTATAAAGTTGGTCTTCAATACAACCTAAAAGTGGATAATCCTGTAGGTGGTAATGGTGTCTATTTACCAACATCACCAATTTTTGCTGGTGAACACATTTATAAAGCCAATCCAAAAATTATTGATGCATTAAAAGATGCTAGCAAACTTTGGGCTCATGAGCCGATTGTTCATAGCTATCCACACTGCTGGCGTCATAAAACACCAATCATTTTCCGTGCAACTCCACAATGGTTTATCAGCATGGATGAAAAAGGTTTACGTCAAGGCGCTTTAAATGCGATTGAAAATGACATCAGCTTTGTACCTGATTGGGGTAAAAACCGTATTCAGTCAATGATTGATGGCCGTCCAGACTGGTGTATCTCTCGTCAACGTACCTGGGGTGTACCAATTCCATTCTTTGTTCATAAAGATACCCATGAACTTCATCCCCGTACACCTGAGCTCATTGAAGAAGTTGCTAAACTGATTGAACAGGAAGGGATTGATGGCTGGTTTAATCGTGAAGCCAAAGATTTTATTGGCGCTGATGCAGAGCAATACAATGCTGTGCGCGATACCTTAGATGTCTGGTTTGACTCTGGAACAACACACTATGCTGTCCTTCGTCAACGTGAAGAATTGAGTGACCCTGCTGACTTATATCTTGAAGGTTCAGACCAGCATCGTGGCTGGTTCCAGTCTTCATTATTGACCTCAATGGCAATCAATAACCGTGCACCATATAAAGGTCTGCTCACTCACGGTTTCGTTGTGGATGAGAAAGGTCGCAAGATGTCTAAATCCATCGGTAATATTATTACCCCTCAAGACATCATTAAAGACATGGGTGCAGATGGTCTACGTTTCTGGATCGCATCATCAGATTACCGTTATGAAATGACTGCGGGTAAAGAAATCTTTAATCGTGCATCTGATGGCTATCGCCGTATTCGTAATACCTTACGTTTCTTGCTTGCAAACCTAAATGGTTTCAAACCGTCTACTGATGCATTACCTGTAGATCAACTTATTGCACTTGACCAATATATCTTGCAACGTGCCCATGAAGTTCAGGAAACAATCAAACAAGCTTATGAGGATATGAATTTCCACATCGTTTGTAGCTCGTTGACCAATTTCTGTATCAATGACTTGGGTGGTTTCTATTTAGATATTATCAAAGATCGTCAATACACAACCAAGGCGGACTCTGCTGCACGTCATTCTGCACAAACTGCACTTTATCATTTAGTTCAGGCATTTGTTCGCTGGATGAGCCCTATTTTGAGCTTCACGGCACAAGAAGCCTGGCCTTTAATTCCAGAACAATCTGAAAAATATGTATTCACTGCAAAGTGGTACGACATTCCTGTTGCATCAACTGCGAACTTGATCAGTGAAGCAGACTGGCAAACACTTATTCAAGTAAAATCAGCAGTAAATAAACAGATTGAAGCAGCTCGTAACGCTAAACTCATCGGTAGTAACTTATCTGCAAAAGTTGAACTCTGGGCAAATGCAGATTTACAAAAAGTGTTAAACCAATTGGGTGATGAACTCCGTTTCGTTCTCATTACTTCTCAAGCAATTGTTCATGACTATGCTGAGCAAGGTGAAGTAACAGATATTGAAGGTTTACGTGTCAAAGTTTCTGCTGCGATCGGTGAGAAATGTGCACGTTGCTGGCATGTTCTTCCAGATGTAAATACACATGCAGGACATCCTGGTTTATGTGGTCGTTGTATTATTAACGTCACTGGTAGTGGCGAAGTGAGAAAATATGCCTAACCCTCAGAATAAAAAGGGCTTATTTCAGTTTTATCCCCATAATATCATCTGGTTGGGACTTTCTGTCCTAACCATTTTGGTAGATCAATGGACAAAATATATCGCAAGTACACATCTGAATTATGCAGATCCTGTACCTGTACTCCCCTTTTTAAACTGGACATTGCTACACAACACAGGTGCTGCATTTAGCTTCTTGTCTGATGCTGGTGGATGGCAAAGATACCTATTCACAGGGCTTGCAGGAATAGTTTCTATTGTTTTTATTTTTTGGCTCATGCGTATGCCAAAAAATTCAATCGTTCTTCCTGCCGCAATTGCACTCATTCTAGGTGGTGCATTAGGTAACCTCATTGACCGCATGTATCTGGGTTATGTTGTCGACTTTATTCATGTGTTCTATCAAGATAAACACTTCCCAGCATTTAATATTGCTGATAGTGCCATTACTTTAGGAACTATTTTACTGTTGATTGATACGTTCTTTTTAGAAAAGCATCGTATTCAACGTGCGGAATCAAAAAATGACTGAAATAATCAACCCAAATGATGAAACCCGTGTGGCTGAAGGTTCAAAAGTCGATTTACACTTTTCTGTCGCAATTGAAAATGGTGTTGAAATCGATAACACGCGCAGCCGCGAAGAACCTGTAAGCCTGATTATGGGTGATGGTAGTCTATTACCAGGATTTGAAAAGGCACTTTTTGGTTTACGTGCAGGTGATCGCCGTACAGTTAGTCTTCCTCCAGAAGAAGCCTTTGGATCCTGGAATTCTGAAAATGTTCAAAAATTTGATACTGTCAAATTTGAACAACGTCCTATTGTAGGACATATGATTGAATTTGAAGATAAAGCGAAATCAAGTCTTTTTGGTGTCGTTAAAACTGTTAATGATGATATTACTGAAGTCGATTTTAACCATCCTCTTGCTGGAAAAAATATTACCTTTGAAGTTGAAATTTTCAAAGTGACTCCAGCTGGGCAACAAGGTATTAAAATCATGTAATATATTTACATCAATAAAAAGGCTCCTTAGGGAGTCTTTTTATTGAGTAATGAATTGAAATACTTACAAAATCATACTATTCATTCATAGCTATCTGATATTTATTAAAGAAAAATCTAAACAGAGTGAAGCATGAAAATTCAAATTATTATTGGAAGTGTCAGAGAAGGTCGTACAGCAATTAAAGTTGCAAAATGGGTAGAAAATACAATTAAAAATTTAAATTTTGAAAATTTAGAATTAGAGTTGATTGACTTAAAAGAATGGAATCTACCTATTTTCGCTGGTTCACATCCACCAGCAACCGGAGTTTATGATCAACCTAAACAACAAGAATGGGCTAATCTAATTTCTAGTGCACAAGCTTATATATTAATAAGCCCTGAATATAATCATGGCTATAGTCCTGCTCTTAAAAATGCTCTCGATTATATTTATAAGGAATGGCAAGGTAAACCTGTAGCTGTCGTCAGTTATGGTGGGACTAATGGTTCACGTTCGATAGATCAGATACGTCAAGTCTGCTCATCTCTTGGTTTAATCATTTCAAATGCAGAAATAGAAATACGTGATATTGGCAAGAGGAATAAAGAAGAATCTTTTCAAGGTAATGAATTTGATACTAAAGCCTTAAAATCAGCATTAGAGAAATTGATTCGCTATGCACCTAAAAACTGATGTAAGCTAAAGCTTACATTGAATATCAGGATTAACGACTGTTGTACTTTGAAAAGAATTTATATGATTTAGTCATAGGGAACAGGAAGTTTCCGAGACTAAAAACAACAATAATATGTCTTAGCATCAGGAACGTGAGGTACGACAGGAGTTATACCTAGCCAACCAATACGAAAAAGTCTCAACAGGATGTTGGGGCTTTTTTTATACTCCATATTTTATAATGCTTTTAAATAAATTGCGGTTTCTACATACATGGGTGGTTTCAGAAGAATTAACAATAGACCAGATCTTAGAGAAACCTTTTTATCATCCGACACTGGAGGAAGGGCTTAGAACTGCTTTAAAACATGCCAGAAGACAATTGAATTCCTAACATCTTAAAAATAAATATCCAGACATACATAAATCTCTGGATATTTATTTGTCATCATACTTTAACGTCTATACGCTTTAATCATTTGACATAAAAAAAAGCACCCTGATTC
>NZ_OOGT01000394.1 GCF_900323515.1 Acinetobacter stercoris
TATTGAAATGTTAAAAAATTAATGTATTTGACTTTTAACGTGATAAATTAATCACAATCCATAATGACAGTAAGGAATTTACAATGACAAATACTCGAATTCAGCCCGTAATCAGTCGTCCAGGTGAAAATGCTTTATTCATAGTGCTCGGATTGAAAGAAGGTGATTCGGCTGTCGAAACTGTCATTGATTTTGCAGCAAACTTTTCAGCTTTAACGCGAAGTTTGAGCAATCGTTTTCCACAAAGTAATTTTAATGCAACTTTGGGGTTTAGCTCAAATGCCTGGGATAAGCTCTTTGTTAATCAATCGAAGCCGAGTGAGCTGGAAACATTTCAGGAAATAAAAGGTCCTAAATATACTGCCGTATCGACTGCCGGAGATCTTTTTTTTCATATTCGTGCTGATAGACAAGCACTTTGCTATGAGTTGGGTAGCATTATTCAAGAACAATTAAGCAATGTGACATATCCTGTTGATGAGGTGCATGGATTTAGATATTTTGATGGGCGTGCAATTATTGGATTTGTGGATGGTACGGAAAATCCAGAACCTGAAATTGCTGCAGAATATGCACTCGTTGGTGACGAGGATGTTGAATTTAAAGGGGGAAGCTATGCTTTTATTCAAAAGTATATTCATGATATGGATAAATGGCGTGGATTAAGTGACGAAGAACAGGAAAAAGTCATAGGTCGTAAAAAGTTTAATGATGTTGAACTCAGCGATGATGTCAAACCTAAAACGGCACATAATGTTGTGAGTAAGGCACATGATGAGCAGGGTAATGAACTTAAGATTATGCGTGCTAACATGCCATTTTCTAATCCTTCAAAAAATGAGTATGGAACTTTTTTTATTGGTTACGCAAGAAAATTCAGTGTGACCCGTCAAATGCTTGAACATATGTTCCAAGGGGATGCTGAAGGAAATCTAGATCGCTTATTAGATTTTAGTACAGCGAAAACTGGGACATTATTCTTTGTGCCGACAGTTGATTTTCTGGATGATCTTGGTGATGAATAATTAAAGTTCTACAGTTTTTTTAAAGAATGTTTTACAAAAAACATTCTTTAAGCCAAAAACTCAAACTTTGATATAAATCGGATATCATAATATGCAATTTTTCCAAGAAACTATAGAGTCATGTTTAGCAAGTTAAGTGGATTGTTTAAAGGGAATAAAGAAACTCAGGAAGAGATATATTTAAGGGAAAAGCATATACAATTTGATCCTGAACAAGGTTATATTGTCGATGGAATTATCGTAAATGATTTATCTAAAAGACTGGAATATTTTTCGAATCGAAAATTGACACAATTTAATGA
>NZ_OOGT01000458.1 GCF_900323515.1 Acinetobacter stercoris
ATTTCACCTTCTGTTAAATACCAATTTTCATCTTCCCCTGTAATAAATGGTGGTACCATTTCTGTAATATATCTATTACTTTCTTCAGTTCTCAAGAAATATGTATATATTATTTCCTGCTTTCCATCTTCATCCAATTTTGAAAATGCAGCAAGCAATTTTTGGCCTTTACCAAGATTTGGATACTCAGGATATGTGTAATGTGTCAAGCTACTGCTATTTAAACTTTCATTCCATGCATAAGAGCAAATTGCTTTTTTGGATATGTTGTATAACTTCACAGAGCCATATGCATTTGGAATTTTCTCATTGGCAGCGATTAAGCTTATGCTCTGTTGCATGAATTTACAAAGTTGGAGGATCTCTGATTTAATTTTATTTATACAACAAAGCCCTTTTAATACCCAAAATTAATTACATGATCAATAGACCTCTTGCGAAAGTCAAAATTTGCATGGCTATAAGCTATGATTTTTCAAGAATCATTAGNATTCAAAATCATCAAAAATGATACTTTCGCAAGAGATCTAATTTTAATTAATTATGCAATTATCTTTAACATACTTATTTTCATATTTAAGAACCCTTTTCTCAATATCAAACAANCTNAAACATGATGGATATTTCTTAGTTTTAAATACTTTTCCTTTTTTATAAA
>NZ_OOGT01000221.1 GCF_900323515.1 Acinetobacter stercoris
CCTTTTATCCATATAATAAAAGGAGTCTTTTTATGATATTAAGATGCTATAACATCCTGCTGGACAATAAATGGATTTGGAACATTTCCCCAATATTCACGTCCTAACGTCATTTCTTCATCAGTTAATAAGCATTGATCAAATTGGACACGTAACGACTCTTCATCCATATCCATACCAATGATAACGATCTCCTGCCTAGCATCACCAGTTTTTGCATCCCAGTGGCGCTTAATCTCGGCTAAACTTTGTGGATCTGTAGGCCATTCTGTTTGTTCGACAGAAACCCACCAATAACCAGCGAAGCCATGTCTCGCCATTGCTCCTGCCTGAGACCATGACCATGCAATGTCCAGATCCGATGCCAACCAGAAAAAGCCTTTTGATCTCACCACACCTTTCCACTCCTGATGGATGAATGCATCAAAACGAGCGGGATGGAACGGGCGACGTGCACGATAAACAAAGCTATGGATTCCATATTCTTCAGTTTCAGGTGTATGCTCACCACGTAACTCTTTTAACCAGCCTGGTGCTTGTGCAGCTTCGTTAAAATCGAATAGATTTGTGTCTAGTACCCGATCCAGACTGACATTTCCAAACTCTGCAATTTCAATTTTTGCACGTGGATTTAAAGAGTGAAGTATTGCCAATAAACGTTCTTTCTCTTCTGCACTAATCAGATCAATTTTATTGACAATGATCACATCACAAAATTCAATTTGATCAATCAGTAAATCAACTACTGTTCTTTCATCCTGTTCGCCTAGTGACTCTCCACGATCCTGTAAATGGTCAGCAGAGGAATAATCACGCAAGAAATTGAACCCATCAACCACAGTCACCATGGTATCCAGACGTGCAAACTCTCCTAAAGAGATCCCCTCTTCATCTTCAAAAGTAAATGTCTCTGCAACAGGTAATGGCTCTGAAATCCCGGTTGACTCAATCACCAGCTGATCGAAACGATTTTCTTCAGCTAGACGACGCACTTCAACAAGCAAATCTTCACGTAAGGTACAACAGATACAACCATTACTCATTTCAACCAGTTTTTCATCAGTTCTTGACAGTTCTGCACCACCATTTCGTACTAATGCAGCATCAATATTCACTTCAGACATATCATTTACAATGACTGCAATTCTACGTCCTTCACGATTATTTAAAATATGGTTGAGTAGTGTGGTTTTTCCTGCTCCTAAAAATCCTGACAATACAGTAACTGGGAGTTTAGTTTTTGAATTGGCTATAGATGTTTCCATTGGCTTACTCTCGACTTAATCATGATAAATTTGTATTTGATACATGTGCTGTAGTATCAACGCATCCTGCACACCGACCTAAAATTTCAAGATGATAGGACGTTGGGTTAAATTGGTTGGTTACAATAAATTGATGAAATGCTTGAGGTAATTGCTTCAAAGCGGTGTATTGCACTTTTTTACAGTCAGAACAAATTGAAAAAAGCAAATATTCATCTTTAAACTGGTGAGCCAGATACATATTGAGTGATGTCAGTTTTAAAATCAGACCATATTGCATGAGTTGATTCAGCCCTCTATAAATTTGCATCGGTGCCCGAATCCCATATATTTTGGCTAGTGATAACAGCTCATAAGCACTGAGTGGTCGATTTTCATTCTTCAAAATATCCAAAATATGCTGTTGTGCTTTGGATAGTTTTTTCTCTGTTTTCATCAATATGCGTTACTCCACATACTTTAATTGTTATATTATAACATATCAATTAAATTTTAGAATGTACTACATAATGAAGTCTGGCTACGGTGGTTTGCTCCCCAGGTTCGATACCCCAGACTATCAATATGAATTTGACCTGACTTATATACACCTAAACCCATGTTCAGACTTTCACCATATTCAGTCCAAAACTGGCAAAGTCTTTGTTTACTTTGACTGATCTGAATTAGGTCATTTTCATCTGGAAACTCTGGACCGATCCTAAAATCCATTGCTGTGTTAAAAATATGTCGTGAATTATCGGCACCACCAGCACATTTATTTAATGAAGCGCTCCGATAAACAGAGGTCACTTCAAAATTTGTCAGTACTTTTTTATCCAGCATTTGTTTTAATATATTTAAGGTTGGAACAAGATTTCCCCAGAGCTCTCTAGGAGGAACACGGTATTCCTCATCATTACATTTCTGCCAGTCACGTGCAGAGCGTAATAATTCATGATTTGGAACCAGTCCACCTACACCACGTTGCGTAAGGTAATTTTGATAAGCCAATACCTGAGCTCGATGATCTCCTTGTCTTAACCAGTTTTGATAACTCTCAGGTATTATTTTATTAGAGTGGATAATTTGAGGTTTTGGTGAAATAACCCGAACAGGTTTTATTGATGTCTGCTTTTTTGTCTCAGGGTATCTGGTAGCAAATTTATCAGGGGCTTGCTGACATGCCGTCAAAATCAACATGCTCATACCAAACAGTAATTTAGAACATTTCTCTATTTTACCTGCTTGAACATGTGATGCCTTTAAAAACATAAATTCGCCTATATAGATCCACTAATTGTTATGTTATAACATAACTAATATTAGTAATACTTAGTTGTTTTGTGAAAGCTGAAAAACAGCTTTTCCCTCAAATCGAGCTATTTTCAAATCAAATAAAAGAGAGATTTTTTTAAATCAATGGAGTGCTATATGATCCGAAAAAACCCTTCGGGTGACCTTCCCATCATTCACCAATCAGCTTATATCGACCAAACAGCGATTATTTGTGGAAAAGTAGTTATAGAAGCAAATGTCTTTGTTGGACCTTATGCAGTAATTCGAGCTGATGAAACTGATGATCAAGGCAACATGCAGCCTATTATCATTAGTGAAAATTCAAATATTCAGGATGGTGTTGTTATCCACTCCAAAGCTGGAGCTGCTGTTTTTATCGGTAAAAATTCATCTATTGCACATCGTTCTATCATTCATGGCCCATGTGAGATAGGGCAACATGTTTTTATTGGATTTAACAGCGTCCTATTTAACTGTAAAGTTGGTAATCATTGTGCTGTACGACATAATGCTGTGGTCGATGGGCGTGATTTGCCAGATCATTTTTATGTTCCAGCGATGAGCTATATTCATGCCAAAACTGATTTAACACAGTATCCACCAATCAATGTCGAAATTAGTGAGTTTTCAGAAAGTGTAGTGACTACGAATATCGCATTGGTTCAGGGTTATAAAGCCCTACAAAATGAATTTTAATGATTAAATTTCGGTATAAAACCAGAGAGATCTTATTTTAATCTCTCCCTAGTTTTGAAATTAAATGATGCAAGGCAATAAATGGGTCTTAAACAGTCATTGGACGTATAGTCAAAATCTGTTCACTACGTCCAAATGGACCATATATATCATGTAATACCGCACTGGTTAAGCCAATACCATCGCTACCATATTGTTGAATCGCTTCCAGACCTAACCATTTGCCTTGTGGTAACCGATGCATATGGATTTGCAAGTCCAGATTTGGGAATGCCCAGTCAAACTCTCGATTTTGACGTGGGACGATACCATTTGCAGTATCGACAATCCCTAATATTCGGACAAAATCACTAGTCTGCTCACCTTCGACCATTTCAAGATTAGTCGTCTGCCAAACAATCCCTTTACCATTTCTACGCGTATCATCTGCGCGAGTTTCCGTCGATTCGATAAAACCACCTGACCAGCATTTTTTTAGACCATCCCATTCAGGATAATGTTCTGGATTTTGAATAGTTTGGTCTTCCAAACCTGCCACAGAACTGGTATCCGTTGTTAACATGCGCCACGCTCTGGCAACAATACTGGTTTTACCTTGTGTCTTCATTTCAGATTCAATCAGTTCAATGGTTTTACCTGCTCGGATCACCCGAGTATGGATTGAAAACTCGCCAGCATGAATCAAACCAAATATATCGAAACTGATACGCCCAATGCGCATGTTTTCACGAGGGTAAAATCGTTCCAATTCCTTACACATCAATCCTGAAGCTGGAGCCATATGCTGTTCATGCGGATTCCATGCCCCTTGAGCATGTATGTTCGATTGATAATGTGTAATGGTTTCATTTAGATTTTCTATACGACTAATAAGCTTATAGTATGCTGACATGTTTTCCCTGTTTGCCAAATCCTCTTTGAATTGAGCTTAACGGAAAATAGATGAAAAATGAATAAAAGTTCAGTTGATTCTCTATTTTTAACTCGACAAGTTAAAAAAATCAGGAATAACCACCTAAAAATTAAAGTTGAATTACATGGTTATATCTTCAAATAGTTTCTGCCATTTTTTTGAAATATTTTCTGGTTCTAACCATTCTACTGACTTATATGCATTATCAATTGTTTTTTGAATCTTATTTCTATCCTTTAAAAATTCAATAGCAGTCTCAGCAGCTAATTGTGTATTATGATTTTCAATCAAAAACCCATTAAAGTCATTTTTTATTAATGCCTTAGGTCCATACTTAAAATCATAAGAAAGCACAGGTACCCCATGACTTAAACTTTCAGAGATTGAAAGTGCAAAACTTTCATATAGACTGGTCATGAAAAAGAGGACAGATTTATTAAGTTGTTTCGAAATATCCGTTGTATACCCCATGAAAAAGATATGACTAGATAATTTCTTTTCATCGACATATTTTTTTAATTTATCTTTTTCACTTCCATCTCCATAAATATAAAGTTTTTTATCTGGAAGTTGCTTTATGATCAACTCCATAATATTAATTGCTTCATATATATTCTTTTCTTTTTCAAGCCTTGAAATAATAATTATTCTATCTAAATCTCGACTATCTAAACCCAACTTTTCTGGTTTAATCAAAACTGGGTGAGGTATGGCGTACAATGGACAATGTATAGGCAACCTCTTCTCTATATCATTCATTTGCTCATCTGTTAATATCACACAAGCATCAACACTTTCAGGATTCTCTAGTATTTTTTTTCTCTCGGAACTATTAAAGCTCCCACTTATAGCATCCTGACCAAACTGTATATGATTGCTATGCAAAATTGAAACAACTTTTGCCTGAGCTAGCTTTTTAATAGGATAAATATGATGCGGTCCACCATCTATTAGGAAAATGGCTTTATCATTCACAATATAATGATCTAGCCACCAAGTAATTAAATCATTTTCTGATAAAAAAACCTCGGCAAGAAGCCCATTCGAATCATTTAGAAAAATATTAACAAGATTTTTCTTATAAAAATTTTTAATTAACTTCACTTTACCATCTACATCAAAATATTCTTCTTTTTCAATAGCATTATCTTCACCCAAATATTGTGACAATATCAACTTCCCATTAGGTAAAAAAATATCTCTTTTAACTTTTCTTTTTTCATGAAAATAATTGATATAATCTATTCTTTTACTACGAAATAGCTCATTATGATTTGAATAAACTACATACATTTTACAATTATTATTTTCACCATAATATCGTTCATGTGTTTGAGAAACTTTAACAGAATACGCATAATCTTTACTATCTATATATGAAGAGTAGCTATCTTCCACATCTGTTATTTTTAACAAGTCAAAATACATATTTTTAACTTTTATTTCTGAATCAATACCAAATCTTCGCAAATGAGATCGGCTATATTTTAGAAAAAAACGATTAAATTTCGTAGTAATAATACATACATCCTCTGTCACATTCTGATATAGAAGTTTTGAGCGTTGTATCGCTGATATTTGAACACCAATTAATTTTTCCGGGAAATCATTTATCACTATAAAAATTTGATTATTTTTTTTCATTTATAATTTCTCTAACTCTTTTTTCCAAATTTCTGCAACATTTTTCATCTCATATAATGTTGATGATTTATAAGCTTCCTCTGACATATCCCGAAGTTTTTTTCTATCATCTAACAATAAAGTCATAGCGTTAGCTGCATTAACAATATCATCTTTCTCAACAACCACACCATTTGCACCATTTTCAATCAACGCACTTGGTCCATATTTAATATCATAACTAAAGATTGGAACTCCATGATTCAAACTCTCTAAAAAAGACAGTGGGAACCCTTCCATTTTACTTGTAGATAAATATAAAATCGAATCATTTAATTCATCAGCTATATTTTCAGTATATCCAGGTAAAAAAACATTATTATTAAGTTTTTTTTCTGAAATCAAACGTTCTAAACTATTTCTTTCGCCACCTTCACCATAAATATAAAGTTGAGTCAAAGGATGCTTTTTAACAACTAACTCCATAATATTAATC
>NZ_OOGT01000222.1 GCF_900323515.1 Acinetobacter stercoris
TTTATAAACTGATCATGTTTTGGAATAATTTTAAGTACTTAATGAGTTTTAAAACATATCAATTGTTTTACAAAACCAAATTACAACTTTAAAGCCTGATTTAGATTTCACCCTAACCAACTCATTAAATAATATATATTTTTTATAAAAAGTATAGATCGGCCATAAAAAACCAAAAAGCAAAAGCATTTCGCTGTATTGGATCTAACCAATATAATATGCATTATAAAGGCTAGAACCACAATCAGGATAAGCGATCAAGTCAGTCTAGCCATAATCACGCGCACCGAATAATGCTGTCCCCACACGTACCATCGTTGAACCTGCTGCAATTGCAGCACTCATATCTGCCGACATTCCCATACTTAAAGTATCCCAATCCTCAGGATGTGCATGCTGAATTTTAACCTGATCAAACAATTGCTTGGCATCGACAAATGCTGCCGGATTATCTGCTGCCGGGATCACCATAATTCCGCGAAGCTTTATATTTGGTAATTGGCTAATGACTTTGACGAGACCTGCAACCTCACCAGGATCACAACCATCTTTACTCTCTTGTGCATCAATATTGACTTGCAGGCATATATTTAACGGTTCTTGCTGTGAGCTTCGCTGATTTGATAATCGCTCTGCAATAATTAAGCGGTCTACCCCATGTACCCATGCAAATTTTTCTGCTAAATGTTTAGTTTTATTACGTTGTACATGCCCGATAAAGTGCCATTCAATATCCAGATTTTTCAATGTCTCAATTTTTTCTAATGCCTCTTGTAAATAATTTTCCCCAAAACTTTTTTGTCCCGTGGCATACATTTCTGCCAGTATTTCACTTGGATGTGTTTTAGATACTGCTAAAAGTTGCACAGAGTTTTCATCACGCTTTGCATGTGAACATGCTGTTTTGATTTCATTTAAAACATTTTGGCGCGCATCTTTGAGCTGATTCATTGACAAGGTTCTCATTTACAAAAACTTTTTTCTATTCAACCATGAGTTTAACTTGGTAAGTCATGGGGAAAGTCTTATTATTCTACAAAATAATTATATTTTTTGTTTATTTTGGGGAAAACATGAATATTACTGAGCTTTTGGCTTTTACAGTACAAAATGGGGCTTCTGATTTACACCTATCTGCGGGCATGCCGCCCATGATTCGAGTTGATGGTGAAGTCAGGCGCATCAATCTTCCTGCAATGGAGCATAAAGATGTCCATAAGCTGATTTATGACATCATGAATGATAAACAGCGCAGAGATTATGAAGCATTTTTAGAAACTGATTTTTCCTTTGAAGTCCCTAGCTTAGCTCGCTTCCGTGTCAATGCTTTTAATCAAAATCGCGGTGCAGGCGCTGTATTCCGGACAATTCCATCCAAAGTACTGACACTAGAAGATTTAGGCTTTGGCACAATATTTAAAAATATCTGTGATTATCCACGAGGGCTAGTACTGGTCACAGGACCAACAGGTTCAGGAAAGTCTACGACTTTGGCCGCTATGCTTGATTTTATCAATGAGCACCGTTATGAACATATTCTTACCGTTGAAGATCCGATTGAATTTGTTCATCAATCAAAAAAGTGTCTAATCAATCAACGCGAAGTACATAAAGACACCCTAGGCTTTAATGAAGCTCTCAGATCTGCTTTACGTGAAGATCCTGACATTATACTTGTTGGAGAATTACGAGATCTTGAAACTATTCGTTTGGCCCTTACTGCAGCAGAAACAGGACATCTGGTATTTGGGACATTACATACCAGCTCTGCAGCCAAGACCATTGACCGAATTATTGATGTATTTCCCGCCGAAGAAAAAGATATGGTGAGAACCATGCTTTCGGAGTCATTACAAGCTGTTATTTCCCAAGTCTTATTAAAAAAACCAAATGGAGGACGTGTAGCAGCACATGAGATTCTCATCGGTATTCCTGCTATTCGCAATCTGATTCGTGAAAACAAAGTCGCTCAAATGTATTCAGCCATTCAGACAGGTGCAAGTTACGGCATGACCACACTTGATCAAAGTTTGAAAACACTGGTTTCTAAAGGAATCATACACTCCCAAACTGCTCGTAACTTTGCCAAACAGCCAGAATCCTTTCTTTAAGATATCAGGGTGAATAACTATGGATTTTTACCAACTTCTTGATTTAATGATCGAAAAGAAAGCATCTGATTTATTTATCACAGCAGGGGTTGAGCCATCACTCAAGATTAACAAACAAATTTTACCTGTCACAAAGACTAAATTAACTGGCAATATGGTGCATCAGATTCTTCAAAGCATCATGACTGATCAACAGCGTCAAGAATTTTATAATACACATGAATGCAATTTCGCAATTACCAATAAAGACCAGTCTACCCGTTTTAGGGTCAGTGCATTTCAACAGAGGGATATGCCTGGTTTGGTTTTAAGGCGTATCGAAAATAAAATTCCTGGCATGGAAGAATTAAAAATTCCCCAGATTCTCAAAGAACTGGTGATGACCAAACGAGGAATCATCATTTTAGTTGGAGGAACAGGTACAGGTAAATCAACAACAATTGCCTCCATGCTAGGATACCGCAATCAAAACTCGAGTGGGCATATTGTCACGATTGAAGATCCTATTGAGTTTATACACGAACATGCTGGATGCATCATCACACAAAGGGAAGTCGGAATTGATACAGCTTCTTATGAAGTTGCGCTTAAAAACACACTTA
This sequence comes from Acinetobacter stercoris, assembly GCF_900323515.1. Taxonomy (GTDB): domain Bacteria; phylum Pseudomonadota; class Gammaproteobacteria; order Pseudomonadales; family Moraxellaceae; genus Acinetobacter; species Acinetobacter stercoris. Next base: position 2,714 of record NZ_OOGT01000222.1, read on the forward strand.
GGCAAGCACCTGATGTTATCTTGATCGGAGAAATACGTACTCGTGAGACAATGGACTATGCAATTGCTTTTGCTGAAACAGGTCATCTAGTTTTAGCGACATTACATGCCAACAATGCCAATCAGGCGCTAGATCGCATTATCCATTTTTTTGATAGTGAGCGTCATCAACAATTGTATATGGATCTATCGCTAAATTTAAAAGCAATGATTGCACAGCAACTCATACCAACCAAAGATCAAAATTCCCAAGCGGTGGCTGTAGAAGTCATGATTAATTCGCCTTTAGTTTCAGACCTCATCCGCAAAGGACAAATTCATGAAATTAAAGAACTCATGCAACGCTCTCGTGAACTCGGGATGCAAACATTCGATCAAGCACTTTATGAGCTTTACAAATCAGGACGTATTAGCTATGAAAATGCACTATTACATGCAGATTCAGCAAATGATCTAAGATTAAACATCAAATTATCGGACAAGGATCAGGATGGATTAAAGAGATTTGACCAGAATTTAAGTTTTGACCGATCATCATAAAATCAGGGAGACGACCTGTCTCCCTGATTAATTTGTTGTATTTATGTAGGTTTTATTTTTTACGTAATGCTTCCTGACAGTCAGGATCATTGCAATAGCCATACAAATTCAATGAATGACCTGTTAAAGTAAAACCGTGTTTTTCAGCTACAACGTGCTGTTCATGTTCGATTAAATCATTAGTGAATTCAATCACTTTGTTGCAATTTTGACAAACAAGATGATCATGATGATCTTCTTGCATAATTTCGAAAACTGAGTGATTATTTTCGAAATGATGGCGCTGAATAATGCCAGCTGCCTCAAATTGCGTTAACACGCGGTACACTGTTGCTAGACCAACATCTTCACCTTGTTCTAGTAATGTTTTATAAATGTCTTCCGCGCTCAAGTGGTGTTGTCTTGAATTTTCTAATAATTCCAAAATCTTGATTCGTGGAAGTGTTACTTTCAGTCCAGCTTTACGTAAATCTTGATTTGAAATAGGCATGTAAAATGGTCTCTCAACAAATTTTAAGTTGGAATATGCAATAATGTTGAGATGCAGTATGATCTATCCCTAGATCAATTGCATCAATAATTAATTGGGATAGTGTAGCAAAATGCAAAAAATCATGCTGACCTTATTTGTCACTTTACTACTTGGCGGATGTTCCGTTTTTGGGGTCTATAAAGTAGACATTCCACAAGGTACACCTCTAACCAAAGCTCAAGCATCAAAAATTCAAGTAGGAATGAATTATCAACAAGTTCGCTTTTTGCTTGGTAGTCCAACAATTACAGATCCTATGAACCCGTATCGTTGGGATTACATCTACAATTATATCCCAGGAACTTATGCTAAAAAAGCCAAGATTCCTGCTGCACATGGTCAGCATTTAAAGATTTTCTTTGATAATACAGGTGTAGTCAACAAAATTGAAGGCTTAGAAACCATTCCTGACTCTCAACCAGGCCTTCCAGCTTCCAAAGAAGCGATCTTAAATGCGCCACCACTATAGTCACTTTAATATAAAAAGAAACCCCTCATTGAGGGGTTTTTTCTATTGTTTCAATTGTTTAAAACGATTGCCTCTACAGTATCGCCCCACAGGATTATTCCTGGCACGATTACGGCGAATATCCTTAGGATTAATTGTCAATGGTCTGTAAATTTCGACCCGATCTCCGGCATGAACCAGTACATCAAGATCCTTAACTTTTACCCCAAAAATTCCACATATTAATGGTTCAGGCAAAGAACTTAACTTTCTTATACCACTTAACTCAATGGCATCTGCAACAGTCATATTTTCCTGAAATGCAACACTCAAGACAAATTGCTCAGTCTCTGTCACATAGGCAACCCAGACTTTAGTTAGCTCACTCATTAGAGGAATTGCCCAATGACTGAAACCATTGCCACAACTATAGACAACGGTAAAATAATGCGAACAGCAATCCGCCATAGATTATAAATGGCTTCACTACTAAAATTCATTGCCTTACGTAAATGACTAATCTTCATAATCCATCCAACAAAAATTGAATAAATTAGACAAATCACCAAGCCCCAGAGCATAAGAACAATATTAAAAATATGTGCAACATCAGGTATCGCCCAGATCAATAGTGCAACCAATAACACTGTAAACTGTATGATGACTGAAATCTGACGTTGGACCAATTGTTCACGTGCTAACTGAATTAATAGAGCTGTCACAACAACAGTAGCAAAAGTCGTAGTGTACGCAGGTATCTGGTTTGATACAGCAAAAAAACCAAACGCCACTACCGCAACTAATTGCGCAATCCAAACCGGTAATGCAGATCTACTAGCACTCTCTTGTTGCTGAGCAAATAAAGTTTGCCAATACAATCCCATACCTAGACCACTTGCAACCAAAGCCAAGACTGTCGCATTCCCCCACTCTCTAAATTCTATAGAAGTGACATGCCATGGTTGCAGAGCCGTCCCAAAAACATTTGAGAGAATTAAAGATACAATAACTCCAACAGCACTGAGTAATACTAAAATTTGACGGGGAAGAAAAGAAAGACCAAAAGCAATGACCGCGAGTACAATAAACAGTAACTGACCATTCAATGCCAGACCTGTCTGAGCGATGAGTAAACCACCAATATTGGATAGCATCGCGCCAGACAAAAAAGGAATAAAAATAACCGCAAGCCATCCTGCAATGCGCCATTTTTGCGAAGCATCTGCATCACGGGTCAAACTTGATAAAGCATTGAGTGCCGATGTTTTTGTACGCTTGGCAAGAGCAACTTCCAGATACACAACAGGAAGTGCCAAAATTAGCATTGTACCTAACCAAAGCAACCAGAAATCAAGTTGGCGATCAATTTGGATACCTACACTTGATGCAAGCGTTACAATAATAAGAAATGAAACGCAAAATGCCATCAGAGGTGATAACCATCGTGACATCGAATTATTCTGCATAACGTCTTCCAGATATGAATCTTGAGCTTGAGCTATTTTGCCTTTGTCCATCTGGAAAATCAAAGGCTATACTTAACATATTGCAGAAATATCACGATAAAATTTATGTTCATACCTGTACTGAAAAAGAAGAAGCAAATCACCAGTTCTGATGATTTGCTGCGCTGAGTCTAGAATACTTATTCTTTTTTATATTTTATTCTTATAGATGTTTTTATTATTTTTATTCCTTTTTTATTATTATTTAGTCTAAGAAAAGAAACGTCTAAACCAACCTTTTCCTTTTTTTTCTTCATTTTTTTGTATTATTCCAATCATGTTTTCTTTTACTGCGCCAACATAATCTGCATCATCATGCTGGATATGGTTAATTAACCATTTGGATAGTACTTCATGTAAATCTTTTTCTATTGATATTCCATTTTCGAATTGTTCTTTATATTTTTCTATTCTTTTTATAAATAAATCATGAACTTTTTTATGTGGGACACAATATTTGTATTTAGCTTCTTCTTGTAGACTTTCTTCAAAAGTAAAATGGGACTGAGTATAATCAATAATAT
>NZ_OOGT01000074.1 GCF_900323515.1 Acinetobacter stercoris
TTAATGGATAAAGAATAAGTACCATTTATTTTTAATATATTGAAAATAAATGGTATTTAATGAGCAAACTAAGCTTTGTATTTGTAATTCTTTAAAAAACCGCTTAATAATTCAGAGTATAAAACCAGATTTTATAAAGAAATAAAATATATTCAATTTGAAGTACTTATAAATAAAATGCTGACGTAATTTATTTAAAGCTTGTTTTTTGAAAAGCTTATATTTTTTTAGTTGTTCTATCGTCTTTGCTCAACATTAAAGCTGTCTCATATTTGGGCTGACCTCAGCCCATATATCAATCAATAGAAAATAGACATGAATGTAGGTTTTGAAATGAGTTATTCAACTTTTCTTGAGAAAATTTTAATCACATTCTGGATATGTTTTTTCATTGCATTTTTAGCAGCAGCAGGGTCCTGATTTTGTATGGCGAGTAAGATTTCCTGATGCTCAAGCTGGGATCGTAATGGCATATCTTCAGGCGTATATAAGGTACGCATACGGTTGAACAGTTCGGTATAGTGTTGTCCAAGTAAATATTTTAGGAAAAAAGCATAGGCATTGTTCTGACTTGCTTCAGCGATTCGGATATGGAACAACCGATCACCGATGTGATCATTAGAATGATCTAAATTGTCACGTACATTCATTAAAAATGCTTCTTTAATTTCATCCAATTGTTCTGCTGATCTATTTTTAGCTGCAAGTTCAGCCAAAAAAGGTTCAATATGCAAACGGGCTTCCAGGACTTCAAATGGTGTAATAATATCTTGTTCTTTTAAATGTGGCAGTAGTAATGGATGTATATTACTGTCAATTTCAGTTTGTGGCTCAGCAATATCTTGCTGATTTTTTAGCACATAAACGCCGCTTCCCAGTTTGACCTCGACTATTCCCCATACTTCCAAAGCAATAATAGCTTCACGAACTGAAGTTCGGCTAACACCAAGTTGCTGAGCCAGATCTCTTTCAGGCGGTAGTTTTGAACCAATCTGATATACACCATTTTTAATATCTTCTTGAATTTTATTTACAATATTTTGATAAAGACGTGTCTGCTGCATAAAAGTCAACTTTTTGTTTCAAATTGGTCTTGCCAAAAAATATTAAATCACTTAAATTGGCTAGACCAGATATCTGGTCTAGCCAATTTTGGCTTTGACCTTATTATAATGCAAAAACAAGGAAGAAGTATGAGATTAGCAAATAAAACTTGTGTAATCACAGCAGCTGCACAAGGAATTGGTCGAGCCACTGTATTGGCATTTGCCAAAGAAGGTGCCACGGTGATTGCAACAGATATTAATCTTGACCTCTTGCAAGAGCTTCAAAATGAAGCAGAAAACATTACGATCGAATATTTAGATGTAACAGATAAAGCTCAGATTCAGGCTTTTGCAGAAAAGCATTCTTCAGTAGATGTTTTGTTTAACTGTGCTGGCTGGGTTCCAGCTGGTTCAATTCTTGAGTGTGATGAAGCTCAGTGGCAGCGTGCATTTCAAATTAATGTGGACTCTATGTATCACATGATTCGTGCATTTTTACCATCAATGTTAAAAAACGGTAAAGCATCGATTATTAATATGTCATCAGCTGCATCTAGTATAAAAGGTGTTCCAAACCGTTTTTCTTATAGTGCGACTAAAGCTGCGGTTTTGGGTATGACCAAAGCAATTGCAGCGGATTATATTACTCAAGGTATCCGTTGTAATGCCATTTGCCCAGGTACGGTTGAGTCACCATCATTACATCAACGCATTGAAACTCAAGCCAAAGAGCAAAATAAGACAGTCGAAGAGGTCTATCAGCAATTTGTTGCCCGCCAGCCGATGGGACGTGTGGGTAAGACTGAAGAAATAGCAGCATTGGCACTTTATCTTGCAAGTGATGAATCTGCATTTACTACTGGTACGATCAATATGATTGATGGTGGTTGGTCTAACTGATTTTAGAAAATAAATTAAGGATAGCTTTATGAAATTATTACGTTTTGGCGAGAAAGGACAGGAAAAACCAGGTATCTTGGATCAGAATGGTCAAATCCGTGATTTATCCTCAGTTGTCAACGATATCAATGGCGCAGTATTGGCTAAGCAGCTGGATAAAATTAAAAATACTGATTTATCAACTTTGCCCGTAGTTGATGCGCAAACCCGTCTTGGTGCCTGTGTTGCAGAGATTGGCAAGTTTATTTGTATCGGTTTGAACTATTCGGATCACGCTGCAGAAACAGGTGCAGAAGTACCTGCTGAACCTGTTGTATTTAACAAATGGACCAGTGCAGTGGTTGGACCAAATGATGATGTTGAAATCCCGAAAAATTCTGAAAAGACAGACTGGGAAGTTGAGCTTGGAGTTGTCATCGGGAAAGATGGGCGCTATATCAGCAAAGAGCAAGCTATGGATTATGTTGCTGGATACTGTGTTATCAATGACGTATCAGAGCGTGCTTTACAGCTAGAGGGCACTGGGACATGGGATAAAGGAAAGGGCTGTGATACTTTTGGTCCAACCGGTCCTTGGCTGGTGACCAAAGATGAAATAGAAGATCCGCATAATTTAAATATCTGGTTAGAAGTGGATGGCCATCGTTACCAAAATGGTAATACCAGTACCATGATTTTTGATATTCCAACGATTGTAAGTTATCTCAGTCAATTTATGAGTTTACAAGCTGGTGACGTCATTTCTACAGGTACGCCGCCAGGAGTAGGTCTGGGACAAAAACCACCAGTTTATTTAAAGGCAGGACAAGTCATGCGTTTAGGGATTGATGGTTTAGGCGAGCAACAGCAAAAGGTTGTCGCAGCACAATAAAACATTTCCGATTTAACAGACAGATTTTATTTTCAAAGGCATTTATGCAATGTCTTTAGGGACACTTTGTCTTTGAAAATAGCCAAAATACAAGGATAGGGCTGAGATATGCTTAAAATTACAGACTTGGAAGTATTGGATATTCGCTTCCCGACTTCGCAGCAACTGGATGGTTCGGATGCCATGAATCCTGATCCAGATTACTCAGCTGCATACGTGATTTTAAAAACAGACAATGAAAAACTATCAGGTCATGGACTGACGTTTACGATTGGTCGTGGTAACGAAATATGCTGTGCAGCAATTGAAGCTATGCGTCATCTGGTAGTTGGACTGGATATTGACGAAGTCAAGCAAAATCCTGCACATATGTGGCGTCATTTGACATCGGATAGTCAGTTACGCTGGATTGGTCCAGATAAAGGTGCAATGCATTTGGCTACGGGTGCGGTAGTGAATGCGATTTGGGATCTATGGGCTAAAAGCGAGTCTAAACCAGTTTGGAAGCTGGTTGCAGATATGACCCCCGAACAAGTCGTAAGTTGTATAGATTTCAGATATTTAACAGATTGCATTACACCTGAAGAAGCATTGCAGATTTTAAAAAATAATGCAGCAGCTAAAGACCAGCGAGAGCAGGTTTTACTCAAAGAGGGGTATCCTTGTTATACCACTTCAGCAGGATGGCTTGGATATAGTGAAGAAAAACTGGCTCGCTTATGTCAGGAAGCCGTCGATGAAGGATTTAACTATATCAAGTTAAAAGTTGGTCGTGATCTGGAAGAGGATAAACGCCGTGTCAAAATTGCACGTGACATTATAGGTCCAGATCGTAACTTGATGATTGATGCCAACCAGATTTGGGAAAGAGATCAAGCTATTGCATGGGTGAATGAACTCGCATTTGCCAACCCCTGGTTCATTGAAGAACCAACGTCTCCTGATGATGTTGAAGCTCATAGAGCGATACGACAAGCAGTTAAGCCTATTCAGGTGGCGACAGGGGAAATGTGTCAAAACCGTATTATGTTCAAGCAGTTTATCATGCGTGAAGCCATAGATGTGGTGCAGATTGATGCATGCCGCATGGGAGGGATCAATGAAGTCCTTTGTGTATTACTTATGGCTGCCAAATATAAATTAAAAGTATGTCCACATGCTGGTGGTGTAGGGCTATGTGAATATGTTCAGCATCTATCCATGATTGATTACTTGTGGTTCTCAGCTTCAAAAGAAGGTCGTGTAACTGAATATGTGGATCATTTACATGAGCATTTTATAGAACCTTGCGTAATTGAAAATGCTGCCTATATGCCTCCCAAAATGCCTGGTTTTTCAATAGAAATGAAAGCAGCCTCAATCCAGCAATATTTATTCCGAAATGCAGGATAAATGCAATATTAAGCCGTTTTAGTGACTTAAAACGGCTCATATCAAAGGATAATTGATATGCAAACGATCAAGGAAATGACGCCAGAACAGCCACAATTAACAACATTGATGCGAAAAGTGAAGTTTCGTTTGTTGCCATTAATTGTATTGATGTTTGCTTTGGCAATGTTAGACCGCTCAAATGTCGGTTTCGTGAAGCACTATATAGAAGTTGATGCAGGAATCAGTGCGTCGGCATATGCACTTGGGGCAGGCATATTCTTTATTGGATATGCCCTGTTTGAAGTCCCAAGTAACATGATTTTGCATAAAGTGGGTGCGCGGTTGTGGTTAAGCAGAATCATGGTGACATGGGGATTAGTCTCGATTGCCATGATTTTCGTTCGTGACCCCATGAGTTTTTATATCCTGAGATTTCTGTTGGGGGCAGCAGAAGCAGGTTTTTCACCAGGCGTTATTCTTTTCTTAACTTATTGGTTTCCCAAAGCATATCGGGGACAGGCTTATGGTTGGTATTATCTCGGTGTACCTATTGCCTTAATGGTTGGCGGGCCATTTTCTGGATGGTTACTAGACTCTGGTTATACCTTCGGTTTCAAAAATTGGCAATGGATGTTCATTGTACAAGGTAGTTTGACCGTTTTTGTCGGTATCGTCGCCTTTTTTGTGTTGGTCAGTAAACCTGATCAGGCAAAGTGGCTGACAGCATATGAAAAGCAATTATTAAATCAGGCACTGGCAAAAGATCTATCTGCACAAGATCAAACTGATCACTCACCGCATCGTAATGTATTTAGAGACTGGCATGTTTGGCGGTTTGTCTTTATCTATTTCACCATTCAAATGAGTGTGTACGGTGTATTGTTTTACCTGCCGACGAAGTTGGCTGAACTCCTCAATACCCATGTCGGTTTAACTGTTGGATATTACAGCGCCATACCCTGGATTTGTACCTTGTTTTTATTGCCTGTGATTACCCGAATTGCTGATAAAAAAGCCAACTGGAACAGTATGGCGATATTGATGTTGTCATGTGCAGTTATCGGTATAGGGCTTTCTACCCAAATGACGCACATTTTTGGGTTTATGTTGATGATTTCACTAGCAGTTGTTGGTTTTATTGTTGTACAACCTTTGTTCTGGAATTTACCGACCCAGTATCTATCTGGTCGTGCTGCTGCAATTGGAACAGCACTTATTGGTTCTATAGGAAATCTGGGGGGCTTTGTTGCACCTAATTTAAAAAACTGGGTGGATCAAATGTGGAATAACGACATTGCAGGTTTAACTGTACTGGCAATCGTTGGTTTTATTGGTGTGGTCTTTTTATTTTTACTAAAGCGTGAACATCATATATCTGGCAAGCAATTAGCAAGGAGAGTTTAAGTGATTGATAGCCATGTGCATTTTTGGAGATATAACCCTGAAGAGTTTCCCTGGATTAAAGGCGATTTGAAAGCTATTGCCAAAGATATGTCGCCAAGCGATCTATGGGAAAGTTTACCTGAAAAGATTCAAGGTGTTATTGCTGTGCAGGCACGTCCTTGTCTTGAGGAAAATGACTATCTCCAAACACTGGCTAAACAGGATTCGCGTATTAAAGGAATCGTTGGGTGGTTTGATTTTGAACAGGATGCGGACTCTCAGCTTGAGCAATTCAAGAAATATCCTTTGATTAAAGGCTTTAGACATATGTTACAGGATGAAAAAAATCCAAGTGACTATATGTTGAATCATCAGAAATTTAATTTGGGTGTGAAAAAAATCCAGCAAAATGAATTGCTTTATGGTGTCTTGATTCATCAAAAAGACCTTGCAGCAGCAATTCAGTTCTGTAAACGGCACGATCAGTATGAATTGGTGATAGACCATTTGGTAAAACCAGTGATGTATTCCACTTCGGCATTTGCTAGCTGGAAGCAGTCAATACAAGCACTGGCCGCTATGCCACATGTAAATCTAAAGATTTCAGGCTTGGTGACTGAAGGTGGTATTGCGAGTCAAGCCAAAGACTTTCAGTCACATATCAATACAGTCATTGAATATTTTGGTGCTGAGAGATTGCTTTGGGGATCGGACTGGCCAGTGTCCTATGCTACCCATGATTATGCCACATTGATGCAGTTCTGGGATCAATGGACAGAAAACTGGTCTGATTCAGAACGTTTGCAGGTTGAAGTGGGAACACCTGCACGTTTGTACAAATTATGAATGAGATCTTGAATTAAGAAATGAAACTGGAGCATTGGATATGGATTTACATTTAAAAGATAAGGTTTTTATCGTGACTGGTGGTGGCGCTGGTATTGGTGGCGCAATAACACTTCGTCTGCTTGAAGAAGGTGCCAATGTCGCAATTTTTGGGCGTTCCAAGCTTGCGCAGGACTTTGTAGAAAAGCTTAAACAAAAACAAGCTCAATATTCTTTCCATCAGTTAGATCTGATGCAAGAAGAAGCCTGTCAGCAACAGGTTCAGGCAGTTGTTGAACGTTATGGACGTATAGATGGACTCGTGAATAATGCAGGTGTGAATGACAATGTTGGCTTGGAAGATAGTGTTGCTGCCTTTAAACAGTCTCTGGAAAAAAACCTGATCCATTATTTTGTCATGGCGCATTATTGCATTCCACATCTAAAACAGAGCCGTGGCAGTATCGTCAATATCGGTTCAAAAGTTGCCCTTACTGGTCAGGGGTATACCAGTGGATATGCAGCTTCAAATGGTGGACGTTTGGCTCTGACTCGTGAATGGGCAGCACAATATCGCAAAGATGGTATCCGTGTAAATGCAGTTTTGCCAGCAGAAGTGATGACACCTTTATATCAACGCTGGATCGATAGTTTTGATCATCCAGAGCAAAAGCTGGCACAAATTAGTCAAAACATTCCCCTAGGTCATCGTATGACCACTGTAGAGGAAATAGCTGATACCGCTGTTTTTCTACTCTCTGATGTTTCATCACATACAACAGGACAGCTCTTATTTGTCGATGGTGGGTATACCCATCTGGATCGGGCACTAGACTGATTTTCAAGTCGTCTTTTAAAGGAGAGCAGGGATGAAACGTTATTGTTTAGCACTCGACTTGATTAATGATGCAGAAAAAATCATGAAATATCAGCAGGTTCATCAAAGAATATGGCCTGAAATTGCGGAAAATATTCGACAGCGCGGTGTACTGGAGATGCAGATCTGGCAGATCGAAAACCGGCTGTTCATGGTTATGGATACACAAGATGACTATGACCCGCTCAAGGCTGAACAGATTGCACTGGATGAGCCTAAAAATCTGGAGTGGGAGCAGTTGATGTGGCAGTTTCAACAACCATTAAGCAGTGCCAAACAGGGTGAAAAATGGATTGAAATGCAGAAAATTTTCGATCTAAAACAACAAGATTAAGGCAGGGAAAGTCACAATGAAAGCAAAAATTACTGAACCACAATTCAGAATAGGATTTATGTTGGTCACTACATTATTTTTTATGTGGGGACTCTCTTATGGTTTGGTTGATGTGTTAAACAAGCATTTTCAGGAAGCATTACATATTACCAAAGCTCAGTCGGGGCTTATTCAAGCTGCCTATTTTGGCGCTTATTTTGTAGTTGCCTTGCCAGCGGGACTATTTATTAACAAAAAGGGCTATAAGGCAGGAATTATTCTTGGATTGTCACTTTATGCGATAGGTGCATTACTTTTTGTACCTGCTGCAAATGCAATGACATTTGGCTTTTTTCTATTGGCGCTTTTTGTACTGGCATTAGGTCTGGGATGCCTGGAAACAGCTGCAAATCCTTATTCATCTGCTTTGGGTGATCCATCGACGGCCGAACAACGTTTAAATTTATCGCAATCATTTAACGGGCTTGGACAGTTTTTTGGTCCATTGATTGGCGGTTTATTTTTCTTTAATGAAGCATCTAAGCAAGGAGATACCGGGTTAGGTGCAGTCACATACACGTATGTTGGGATTGCTGTTATTGTTGTAATTCTAATTGCCTTATTTGCCAAAACAAAACTTCCCGATTTACGTGAAAATGAAGCAAAGCTCGACGCTGAAAATGCGAAAACCAATTCTGCATCTCTATGGTCGCATTCAGAGTTTAAATTTGGTGTGTTAACCCAATTGGTTTATGTCGCAGCACAGGTTGGTGTCGGTGCGTTCTTTATCAATCTGGTTGTAGAAACATGGCCAGAAAGCAGCAGTCAGACAGGGGCGTATTTTCTTTCTATCGCAATGCTGGCTTTTTTGATTGGTCGTTTTGTCAGCACAGGGATTATGTCGAAAGTATCAGCATCTACCTTGCTGATGATCTATGCAATTATCAATACTATTTTGTGTCTGATCATTTTATCTGGAATGCAATATATCTCAGTGATTGCCGCAATTTCAGTGTTCTTCTTCATGTCAATTATGTTCCCAACCATTTTTGCTATGGGCGTTAAAAATCTGGGTTCAAAAACTAAAATTGGTAGTTCATTCATGATCATGGCAATCGTAGGTGGTGCAATCATGCCATTTTTCATGGGCAAAATAGCGGATCACTTTGGTACGCATAACGCTTATATCCTTCCTCTCGTATGCTTTATTGTTGTTATTTTTTATGCACTTAGTTATAGAAAAATGACAGCAAAACATATCGTGGAATAAATAGTTTAGGAAATTTTGAATTTTATAAAACAAGGATGAATTGATGGAACAATTAAAGCATAAACGTTTAAGCCTAAGGTCAGCAGTATTCATGACATTATTGGGCGGTATAAGCAGTTCTATTTTTGCTGCAGATGCATTTGAGCGAAGCAGTCCATGGATGTTTGGAGACTGGAATGGTAAAAGGACTGAACTAAAGAATCTTGGATATGATTTTACTGTTGCCTATACAGGTGAGTTTGCAGGTGTTATGGATGCAGACCGTAAAGGCAAAGGAAGTGCCTATGCCGATCAGTGGACATTTGGTAGTCATTTCGATTTGAATAAAATATTCGGCTGGCAAGATACTGAAGCCCTGATTACGATTACACATCGCGGTGGTCAATCTCTAAATAATGAATCAGATGCTATGGCTCCACAATTCAACCAGACACAAGAGGTGTATGGTCGTGGGCAGACATGGCGACTAACTGACCTATGGATCAAAAAGAAATTTTTAGATCAAAAACTTGATATAAAGCTGGGACGTTTTGGAGTCGGTGAAGATTTTGCAGGGTTTGACTGTGAATTTCAAAATTTGGCGTTGTGTGGCGGGCAGGCTGGTAACTGGGCTGGTGATCAGTGGTATAACGGTCCTGTTAGTCAATGGGCAGCACGTGTGAAGTACAATGTCCAACCTGAACTATTTACCCAGATTGGTGTCTATGAACGGAACACTGTAAATGCAAATGCGACATCAGCGAGCGATGGTTTTAACTTGAGTACAGATGGTTCAGATGGAGCAGTGATTCCAGTTGAAATTGTGTGGCAGCCAAAATCGTTATCAAGTCACTTGCCATTACCAGGTGAATATCGTGCAGGATATTTATTCAGTACTGTAGATAGCCAGAACGTAAAAGTTGATTATACAGAGCCTTATATTTCAGCTGATTTTGATGCAAATCATCATAAATGGGCAGTCTGGCTCTCTGGTAAACAACAGATTACTACACATAATGGCGATGCTTCTCGCGGTTTGACCATAATGGGACAAGCAACTTTTTATGATAATAAGACCAGTACATATTCAGATGCTGAAAACTTGGCTGTAGTTTATACGGGTGCATTTGATGCACGTCCAAAAGATGAAATCGGTATTGGTCTAGCCCGAATTGCAGTCAATACAGATGCCGTAAATTTTAGAGGCACTGTCAATGATCGTGGTTTTAATGATGAATTAGATGCTGAAATTTATTATGGATTAAAAGCAACGAACTGGCTAACCATACGTCCGAATATTCAATATGTTAAAAATATCGGTGCCAATAAAGCCTATGGTGATGCCTGGGTGGGTGGTGTCAAATTTAACATGAATTTTTAATGGCTTAACTAACGATACTGATTAAAAGAAATAAGAACATCAGTTTTCAATACTGGGGTATGGGCAAAAGCTGAATAAATGCCCCGGTATGAGAATGTAGACGATAAATAATCCTAAATACCGATAAGAATATATTCATTATCACGCTGTTTTCAAACGTGATATGGAGGAAATATGAAACTCAGAAAACTAACATTATCAATCACATTACTATTGAATATCAGTTTACTTTCAGCATGTAATGAGTCAGCAGATAGTCATGACTCTACAGCAGCTGTTTATTCAAACTCTGGTTATTTGGCAAATAACACTATCCATGCAACAAATCTCTCTCAAAGTATGCTTGCGGTTTCGACTACTGCTGAAAATAGACCAGATGCATTTACAGTAAATGAGCTAAAAAAAGATATTTATAACGGTATTTTTACTGGTAATGGATTGGTAGGTACGATGACTTATTTGTCCAGTGACAGTCCATCATCTGTACGTATAGATCTAGGAAGAACTGATTTATATGATCACCGGACTAAAGATGGAACATATGTATTTCCTGATACGCTTTTTTTACAAAGCCGTTTTCCTTTGGGACACTTTGAGCTTAATTTAGGCAGTACTATTACAACTGCATCAGGAAAGATGGACCTTTATACGGCACTGGCAACAGCGAGTGTAAATATTGAAAATAGCCAACAGTTTAAGGTTCAAACCAGAACACTTGCTGATGAAGACATTGTAATTATTGAAATCGAAGGGAATACTGCACCAGTTCAAGCAGCAAATATTAAGTGGATTACCGAGCCCTCTGTAAGTCCAAGACAAAAAACTTCAGGCACGATTGCTGGCTATCAGGGCAATGCCGATGTGCAATATTCAACTTCAGGAAATAATTCGATTTACAGTATTGCCATGTTGGCTGGTGGAGGATATGGTTTAGGTTATAAAACAATTACCCAAGGGAATAAAACCACAATTATTGCGACAACTTATTATTCACGTGAAGATAGCAATGTTTCCGAAAAAATTAATCAAACATTAGAGCATTTTGATCTGGCAGACTTAAATAATAAAATCAAGATGCATGAAAAACATTGGCATGATTTTTATCAAAAATCAGTATATAGAATGCCTGATCCAAAACTACAAGCATTTTATAATATGCAGCTTTACAAATTTGGCAGTAGTAGCAGAGAAGGTGGCTCGGCAATTGATTTACAAGGACCTTGGGCAGTTAATAAAACGCCATGGCCAGGTTATTGGTTCAATCTAAACATGCAATTGACCTATTCTCCACTGTATGCTGCAAATCATCTGGAATTGGCAAAGACATTGGTCAATGTCATTGATAAAAATAAACAGAATCTAATCAACAATGTCCCTGAACAATATCAAAATGACTCTGCCGCAATCGGGCGTACCTCAGGAGCTGATCTGATTAGCCCTGTATTACTTTCTACTGAAACTGATGGACAGTATGCAAATAATAATGCTCAATCCGAGCTAGGCAATTTAACCTGGCTTTTATATTACTATTATCAGCATTATAGATATTCAATGGATGCCAATATAGGAAATAACCTGTTTGATATATTGAAAAGGAGTGTGCAATATCAGCTACATTTACTCAAAAAGAATACAAATGGCAAATACGAATTTGCGGTGAAAACGTATTCGCCTGAATACCCAAATGCTTATGATTATAATACCAATTATGATTTGGCTATTTTAAAGTGGGGATTGAATGCACTGATTTCTTTGAATTCCGAGCTGAAAAAAAATGATGTGTCTTTAGCTAAATGGAAAGATGTCGCCAATAATCTGATTGATTTCCCGCAAGATGCGACTGGTTTTAAGATATCTTCAAATATTGCTTATACCCAGTCGCATCGTCATTATTCACATTTGATGATGATTTATCCATTTTATCAGGTTAACTGGGATCAACAAGAAAATAGGAATTTGATCCAGACTTCTATCAATACATGGCAAAGTAAAACTTCGGCACTGCAAGGATATTCGTTTACAGGAAATGCATCCATGCAGGCAATGATGGGGAATGGCGACAAAGCACTTCAAGCACTTCAAACATTGTTGAATACTTATGTAAAACCGAACACGCTTTATGCTGAAACAGGCCCTGTTATAGAAACTCCTTTTTCAGCAATGACTAGTTTACAGGAATTAAGTTTACAGTATTGGGATGGTATAGTGCGGGTGTTCCCTGCAATCCCAAGTCAATGGAAAGACTTGTCTTTTGATAATTTTAGAACAGATGGAGCCTTTTTGATTTCAGCTAAACGTGTGGCTGGGATAAATAGCAGTATTACAATAAAAAGTGAAGCTGGCGGGACAATCAAAATTAAACCGAATCTGGGGGATAAGGTTTTTTCACCACAAAAAGAGTTACCAGCGGCTGATCGCGGTGTTTATACCTTGAGCATGCAAAAGGGAGAAATACTTGAATTGAAAAATGGAGGCTGATCAGTTCAGCTAAAATTCAGGATAAGCCTTTTTTATTTTTATAGGATAAATGAGGCTGTATCCCTTGATCATCCAAAATAGGGTATTTCATATTGTATTCATGATTTGTAATCTGAAAATAACACAGATAATTCGCTATTTTTTTTAGTTATTGTTTATAAAAAATATAATAATGCAAGGGTATAAGATGATGGATATGGTTAAGAAGTTAATCAACTTTTAAGTTAAGCTTATCTTATTTAAATATTTGGATAAAAAAATAGAAAACGTAAAATTTGTAAAAGTTAATTTTAAATAACTGAAAAATATTATTTCATATTAGAACTGGATATCTCCTTTGAATTGGCAATACATCGAAAGTGTCATTCCGCAGTTTATTTCTGCGATCATCATGACCTTAAAAATTTCTGTGATCAGTATTTTTTTAGCGATTGTTGTAGGTTTGATTTGTAGCATCATCATTACATACAAGGTCAGATTTTTTAAAACAATCGCCAATATCTACATTGAAATCTCTCGCAATACTCCTCTACTCATACAGCTTTTTTTCTTGTACTACGGTTTACCTAGACTTGGGGTCAAACTGGATGGTTTTACCTGTGGTGTACTCGGGTTGACCTTTTTGGGAGGCAGCTATATGGCTGAGGCTTTCCGGGCAGGGCTTCAGTCTGTGCAAAAAGGGCAGATCGATTCAGCAAAAAGTATCGGACTTAATCACTACCAGATTTTCAAATTTGTTATTTTCCCTCAGGCATTGGCAGTATCTATACCTGCCATCGGGGCAAACTGCTTATTTTTGATTAAAGAAAGCTCGGTGGTGAGTGCCATTGCTATTGCTGAACTGTTATTTGTGACCAAAGACTTGATCGGAATGGATTATAAAACGACAGAGGCGTTATTTTTACTGATTGTTTCTTATTTTATTATTTTATTACCTGTTTCTATTATCAGCAGTTTACTTGAATATCGTAGTCGTAAGGTGAGTCATGGGATTTGAATATTTATTTCAACCAAGCCATCTTGAACGGCTTATGTATGGTTTGTGGATTACTGCAAAAATTGCGTTCATTTCAGTTTTTTTCTCGGCAATATTAGGCACGATTTTAGGTGTCATCATGACATCAAAAAATATCTTGGTAAAAAGCCTATGCCGAATCTATCTGGAAGCGATTCGTATTATTCCCATTCTGGTATTACTGTTTGTTTTCTATTTTGGTTTTGCGACATGGTTTAACTGGCAATTGTCCGCTGAACTGGTGTGTATCGTAGTGTTCGTACTCTGGGGCACGGCTGAAATGGGGGATTTGGTTCGGGCTGCCATTAGTTCGATTGATCGTCATCAACGTGAGTCGGCTTATGCTTTGGGACTTAGTGCGAATCAAGCTTTATTTTTTGTGATTTTTCCACAAAGTTTAAAGCGAGTGACACCAGGTGCAATCAACTTGTTTACCCGTATGGTTAAAACCAGCTCACTTGCCATGCTGATCGGCGTGGTTGAAGTGATCAAGGTGGGACAACAGATCATTGAAAACTCTTTATTGACGGTACCCGATGCATCACTCTGGATCTATGGATTTATTTTTATCTTGTATTTTTTACTGTGCTATCCCTTGTCCTTGTTATCAGCATATCTAGAAAAAATTTGGGAGTAATTATGTCTTTGTTATCTATACAACATTTACAGAAATCTTTTGCACAAAGTCATATTTTACGTGGCATAGATTTAGAGGTAGAACAGGGAGAGGTTGTTGTTATTTTAGGGCCTTCAGGTTGTGGGAAAAGTACACTGCTGCGTTGTATCAATGGACTCGAGCCTATTCAGAGTGGACAAATATCCCTAAGTGGTACTGGTGTGTTAGGACAGGATATTTCATGGATTAAAGCCCGTCAAAAAATCGGCATGGTATTTCAAAATTATGAATTATTCGGTCATATGAACGTGATTGATAACATTTTATTGGGACCGATACAGGTACAAAAAAGGCAGCGTGCAGAAGCTGAAAAGGTTGCAGATGAGTTATTAAAGAGGGTCGGGCTTTTAGACCGGAAACATGATTATCCTCGCCAACTCTCTGGAGGACAAAAACAACGTATTGCGATCGTTCGTTCTCTGGTCATGCAACCCAAAGTTATTTTGCTTGATGAAATTACTGCGGCATTAGATCCAGAAATGGTGAGGGAAGTTTTAGATGTCGTATTAGGTTTGGCTAAAGAGGGGATGACCATGTTGATTGTGACACATGAGATGTCTTTTGCGCGCAAGGTTGCAGATCGCATTATATTTATGGATCAGGGAAAAATTATAGAACAGGCAACACCAGAACAATTTTTTGAACAACCACAAACTGAACGTGCAAAAGCATTTTTAAACATTTTGAATTATTAAGAGACAGAGAAATAACATTATGAATCACGTGATAAAAATAACAGGTAGTGTACTCGTCAGCTTGTTACTTACGGCATGTCAGAAAGCACCTGATACAGCTTCACCTGCATCATCAACTGAAGATCAATCTCTTGAGCAAGTTAAAAAAAATGGTGTTCTTCGTGTTGCTGTATTTGCAGATAACCCGCCGTTTGGTTATATCGACAGTGCAGGGAAAAATCAGGGCTTTGATATTGCCCTGGCAAAACAGGTGACTCAAGATTTGTTAGGGGATGAAAGTAAAGTTGAATTTGTAGTGACAGAAGCTGCAAATCGGGTGGAATTTTTAAAATCAAACAAAGTGGATGTTGTCTTTGCCAGTTTTTCTGTTACACCTGAGCGCCAGCAAGTTGTTGACTTTGCCGAGCCTTATCTTAAAGCTGCACTTGGTATAGCATCACCAAAATCACATGAAATTACTGATATTAATCAGTTAAATGGTAAGACCTTGATTGTCAATAAAGGTTCAAGTTCAGATAGTTATTTTTCAAAAAATTATCCAAAAATTAAACTATTAAAGTTTGAGCAAAATACTGACGCGTTCAATGCACTCAAGGATGGTCGTGGTGATGCGATTTCTCAAGACAGCACTTACGCATTGGCTTGGGCAGCACAAAATCCGCAGTTTACCGTAGGTATTCAAAAAATTGGTAATGAAGATTTTATTGCTCCTGCGGTAAAAAAGGGCAATAGCCAACTTCTACATTGGTTAAATCATGAAATTATTCAGTTAAGAGATTCTGGAAAAATCAAGGCTATCTATAACCAGACATTACAGCCGATCTATGGAAAAGCGGTAGATGCCAGTATTTTCCTGGATGTTCAACCTAAAAAATAACCCGTTTCAATTTTACATTCAAATGATAGTAAACATAAAAGGTGAAATGAAAAATGATAAGTTTTAACAATATTAAGTATGTACTCGCAGCATCCATTCTAAGTTTAGGGCTCTCCGGATGCAGTAAAAATACTGAAAATAAAGATACGGCTCAAACGGATACTACTGCCACATCAAGTATTGAGCAGATCAAGAAAAATGGTGTCGTCCGTATTGGTGTATTTAGTGATAAGCCACCATTTGGTTATCTGGATGCAGAAGGTAAAAATCAAGGCTTTGATGTGGAAATTGCCAAACATGTGGCAAAAGATTTATTAGGGGATGAAAATAAAGTCCAGTTTGTATTAACTGAAGCAGCGAATCGTGTTGAGTATTTAAAATCCAATAAAGTAGATATTATTTTTGCCAACTTTACAGTTACACCTGAACGTAAAGAGGTCGTTGACTTCGCCAAGCCTTATTTAAAAGTGGCATTAGGTGTAGTTTCACCTAAAGATCATCCAGTTACTGATATTTCTCAATTGAAAGATAAAGTTTTATTGGTCAATAAAGGTACTACAGCTGACTCATATTTTACTAAACAATATCCTGATATTAAGCTGCAAAAGTATGAACAAAATACTGAAACTTTTGCTGCATTAAAAGATGGTCGTGGTGCAGCATTGGCACATGATAATTTACTGGTTTTAGCATGGGCAAAAGAAAATCCAGACTATAGTGTGGGAATTACTACACTTGGTGAGCATGACTTGATTGCACCAGCAGTGAAAAAAGGTGATAAAGAGCTTTTGGATTGGTTAAATAAAGATCTTGAAAAACTTGGAAAAGAAGGAGTTATTCATCAGGCTTATGAAAAAACTCTAAAACCTGTTTATGGAGATACAATCCCTGCAAAAGACTTGATTGTGGAATAAAGCTGTTTATTCCTATTGACCTTGTAGGATCATACAAGGTCAATAATCTAAAATGCTAATCCAAGAATTATAGAAAACAAAAAAGATTAATTAAAAGAAAAACTGCCAAAAACGTCATAAGCTATAAAATTGTCATGTATCTAGGCT
>NZ_OOGT01000224.1 GCF_900323515.1 Acinetobacter stercoris
TTGTAAAAACTTAGTAAAAATACAGTTCTATTTTTGGTCATTTTGACATAATTACATACAAATAACGTGGAATTAATTCAGTCTCGTTAACACAAAAAAAACATTCAAGTGGGTTATGTTTTTTTCATGTTAATCAAACTGTTTCGCTTTGTTGATTTGATTGCCCTAATTCATTTTAGTTTTTAACATGAACACCGAGTCCTAGTGATGACTGAATTAATCAGTTCTGCTGGATGTTTATTTTTAAATATATAGGATGCCCTCATGAAACTAGTTCAAACTCTTTTAGCTACTACTTTAACTTTAGCTGCTGCAACTTCATTTGCTGCTACAGAAGCTACACCTGCTCAAGATGACAACTCTGTTGCTGCTGCACAAGTTGGTTCTTCTTCTGCTGCTGATTCATCTGCTGCTGCTCAACCATCTGTTGGTCAACCATCAACTGAAAGCGCTGCAGAAGGTGCTGCTCCTGCAACTGATTCACAAGCTAACCAATAATTGACGTTATCTCATTCTGGATAAATTCCAGTAGATAACAATTTTCGAAATGTCTCTCCAAATTTCGAAAGAAAAGACTGAACAAGCTGCTGTTCAGTCTTTTTTATTTATAATAGTTTCAGGACAAATACATAAAAAATCTAAGAGCAAAACATAAAAAATCTTAATCAACTTTCTGTTACACTATCTATCAGACATTTTAGATTCTTATCATAAGTTTTATCTATCATACCATTTAAAACTTCTATTCTCACTTCACATTAAAAACATAAAATTCAGCAACTTAAAAAACAAATGTAGCTATACCCCCTCATTTTAAGACTAGCGATAAACTATAGACTAACTAGGATTCATTTGTGATTTCAGTCTTTAATAATCACTTACAAGGATTTGAATGGATATTCGCTGTGAGTTCAAAGAAGATCGATTTCACCACTGAAGTGGCAATTTTAGGTGCTGGACCAGTAGGTCTCACTCTTGCAAACTACTTAAGTAAACAAGGTATTCAAGTTACGGTCATAGAACAGCTGGATAGTCTAATTGATTATCCTCGTGCTATAGGTATTGATGATGAAGCATTACGTACAATCCAGTCACTTGGGCTAGTGGAACAAGTCTTACCTCATACGACCCCAAATCATGCAATGCGCTTCTTAACTCCTAAAGGTCGCTGCTTTGCAGATATCCAGCCACTGACACGTGAGTTTGGGTGGTCACGTCGCAATGCATTTATTCAGCCTCAAGTAGATAATGTATTGCTGCAAGGATTAAAACAGTACGAGCAAACTCAGGTCCTTTTTTCACGACATTTAAACGAGTTTAGTCAAGATGCGAATGGTGTAACCCTAAAACTGACAAACCAAGAACATCACGAAGAAATCATACATGCGCAGTATTTAATCGCATGTGATGGAGGAAACTCCATTGTTCGCCGTACATTAAATATTGCATTTGATGGTAAAACTGCACCGAACCAGTGGATTGTTATTGATATTGAAAATGACCCTCTAGCAACGCCACATATTTACTTATGTTGTGATCCAGTCCGTCCATATGTTTCCGCAGCACTTCCTCATGGTATCCGCCGTTTTGAATTTATGGTTATGCCAGGTGAAACTCAAGAAGAACTGAGCAAACCAGAAAACATCAATAAACTTCTGTCAAAAGTATTGCCAAATACTGAAAATATTGAAGTCATTCGTCAGCGGGTTTACACACATAACGCCCGTATCGCTGAAAAATTCCGTGTTGACCGCATATTACTGGCTGGTGATGCAGCACACATCATGCCCGTATGGCAAGGTCAAGGTTATAATAGCGGCATGCGTGATGCATTTAATCTCGGCTGGAAAATGACGTTGGTTATACAGGGTAAAGCCAATCCAGAATTATTAGATTCATATCAAATTGAACGGAAAGATCATGCTAAAGCCATGATTGATTTATCTGTTATGGCTGGTCATGTACTGGCCCCACCAAAAAAATGGCAGGGTTTTGTCCGTGATGGTATTTCACAAGTCTTAAACTACATCAAGCCCATCAAACAGTATTTACTGGAAATGCGCTTTAAACCTATGCCTAAGTATAGTGATGGAGCATTACTGCCAGACCATCAGAAAAACTCACCAGTCGGCAAAATGTTTATTCAACCTCTGGTTAAGCTTGAGTCAGGTGAAAATATTTTATTGGATGAGGTCATCGGTAATGACTTTGCGATTCTTGCCTGGGGCGTAGATCCTAAGTGGGGACTCAGTGAAGCAACAATACAAGAATGGCAAAAGTTAGGCATAAAATTTATTCAGGTTTTACCAGCAGTACAATTGAGTAATGAAAATCGTAAAAAATCTGATGGTATTATTACCATCGGTGATTTAGGTACAGAAATCCGTAGTTGGTTTGGTCAGACAAGTCAATCTATCGTAATTTTACGTCCTGATCGCTTCGTGGCAGCTTTGGCAATTCCACAAACACTCAATTCTGTTAGTACCGAGCTTTTTGCAAAACTGCATGTAAAATAATAACCAGCTTTCATAATTTTAAAGCCACCTCATTCGGTGGCTTTAAAATTGTTGTGGCTCTAAATAACTCAAATACTTAGAGAAGCTAAATATAAATAACTGGTTATAAACGCCACCCAAGCATCAGGTTTCATCCTGATATGCTCAAAGATTTCTGTTTTTAAATAATATCCGTTACTACACCTGAGTTTCTCTAAAGAAGTCCGTATAAAACTGTTCTTTAAGTTTCTGTAGAATTAACTCTATTACTTCACTTTTTTGATCTTTCCTATAGTTTGCATACAAACCTATGGTCGGTAGCGGTTCTACAGTATTTTTTACAACAATTTTATCACCAAGTAGAGGAATGACATATGCTGGAACCAGACTCCACCCTACTCCCATACCAACCAGATTGACATTAAGCAAAATATTAGTGGAATACTGAACAACATTTGGAACTAATTTTGCTTTAGTGAAAAAATCTTTTGTAATTTTATAAAGTTGTGGTGAGGATATCTCATCACTCATTACAAAGTCTTGCTGATCAAAACTTTTAATACTGACATGGTTCTGTGCTGCAGCAGGAGAGTTTTTTGGCACAATCAATGCTAATGGTTCTTTGAAGATTTGGACTGATCCAAATTTTTCATTTTCCTCAACATAGCGTGCAAAGCCGATATCAATGTCTCCCTTTTCCAGCGCTATAAACTGGTCTACATCCTTTAAACTATGAAAATTTATTTTCACCTGTGGGTACTCTGCACGAATACTTGGCATGATGTATGGAAAAATTTTCATTTCAGCTACAGGAACAAAGCCAATATTTAGTTGGTCTCTATTTGCATTTGCAAGTTGTCTGGCATCATGAACAGCTTTTTCAGCATGTTCTATACTTAATAACGCTTCTTTTAAAAAAGCTTTACCTTCTTCTGTCACTGAAACCTTGCGATTTGTCCGAACCAGTAATTGAACACCAACTTCATTTTCCAAATCTTTTATTTGTTGACTTAATGAAGGTTGAACAGTACACATACGTTGAGCTGCTTTAGTAAAATTTAACTCTTCTGCAACTGCGACAAAATAACGTAAATGTCTTAATTCCACAAAACTATCCCCCTTTCACTAATTGCTTAGGATTAGTGATCGTAGATCGATATAAAAATAAAGTAACAATGCTGATTCCCGCACAAAAAATATAGCTTAGTTCAAAACCAAATCTGGCAATACTCAGTCCTATTACAACTGAACCAATTGCCATTCCTAAATCAAACAAAGTAAAAAATGTTGAAATTGCGTGTCCCATACGGTGCTTAGGAGATGATTGAATTGCTAAAGTCTGGAAACATGGAAAAAGAGAACCATAACCAATGCCAATAAAGACAGCTGATAACCAAAGTAACCACGGATTACTTACCAGGCTCAATACGACTAATCCTACGGCAAAAAAAATAAATGATGGTACTACGACTGCATTAGGACCAATACGGTCATAAATTTTTCCTATCCAAGGTCTTACCACAATCATAGACATAGCAAAGACAACAAAAAATATACTGGTATATGCGAATAAATGTTTCATCTCGCTATATGCCGTAATAAAACTCATCACACTGGAATATGCAAATGCTGTAAGCATAGCAACCAAGCCTATAGGCACTGCACGCATTTCTATTAAGTCT
This sequence comes from Acinetobacter stercoris, assembly GCF_900323515.1. Lineage (GTDB taxonomy): Bacteria > Pseudomonadota > Gammaproteobacteria > Pseudomonadales > Moraxellaceae > Acinetobacter > Acinetobacter stercoris. The sequence continues at coordinate 4,178 of NZ_OOGT01000224.1, forward strand.
GTAAAAGATAAAGCTCTTTTTTTATTTCGATTTATCGGCTCTACATCTATACACTTTTCTACTTTATCTTGTACGGGAATCATCACACAAAATGTGAACCCTAGCGTTATAATAACAGTTAATATTAAAAATAGCACTCTAAAATCAACAAATTGTGTCATAGTTAATGCAATGAACGGTCCAATGACAACTGCCAGGTTTGTAGACATTACATAATAGCCAATTCCTTCACCTTTGCGCTGCTCGGGAATAAATTCACTGGCAATAGGAACAGCAACTGTAGTTAATATACTAAACCAGATCCCATGGATAAATCGGACTGTAAGCAAGATCCACAACTGATCAGCCAATAAATAACTAAATGCAAATATAACAAACAAAAGTGCAGAACCTAAAAAAGCTTTCCTGGTTCCTATTTTTTGTATGATAAAGCCAGCAAAAGGTCGAACGGCGATTGAAGAAACTAAAAAAAGGGTAAGTGCCAATCCTGCTTCTTGAATTGAACCACCAAGGTTCTGCATGATATAAATCGGCAAAATTGTTAAGAATGCATAATAGTAGGTAAACAAGAACAGGTTGTTTAATACACAAAAAATAAAATTTCTGTTCCAAAGCCGCAGTGGCATTACATCTGATTGAGGCATTGCTTAACTCACATTGATGCAGAAATCAAAGCAGGCTGAATAGCAAGATCAACCAGTTGATCAATATATGTTTCGTCAGGAACCCGATTAAAAAAAATGATCTGATAATGCACTGTTGCATAAAGCATATCGAGCATAATATCGAAAGAATAATCTTTTCTAATTTCATTGCGCTTGACTGAAATCTCAATCAACTTATGTATTAATTCACGTCTCGGGATCAAATATTGTTGAAAAAAATTACCCGCAGCTTCTCTATGTTCGGCCAAAACAACTAAAAGAGCTCGACCAATACTTGTTTGTAAAACCAATGATAATTTTATTAACTGTACTTTCAGATTCACTTTAAGACTTTTTTCATAATCCAGGTCGAATATCGTCAACGTATTTTCTTTAAATGCTTCAAATACCAATTCAGACTTGTGCCCCCACCAACGATAAATTGTAGACTTTCCTACACCGGCCCTGACTGCAATATCTTCAATCGTCAAATGTGTATAATCATGCTGATTCAATGCTTCAATAACTGCTTTCAGGATGTCCTGTTTACGTCTAGAACCTTTTTTTACTTCTGCCATAAAAATCCATTTTCGAAACGATACGTTTCGTTTTATTTTAATTTTAATCCTACTGAATTGATATAGTTTTTCCTATAAATAAAAAAAAGACCTGATTAAAGGTCTTTTTCAGTCTAAATCGACATTCTATTCATGACCAGATTTTTTATAAATACTACACGAAGGATGATGATTTTCTTGCAAACGAGCGATTTTACGCTGCTCTGCTGCTTCAAAACGGCAACGTTTCCAGTCATTGTCGAGTTTTAATGCTGGAATTTCTTTAGGTTTGCCATTTTCATCGACTGCAACCATTGTAAAGTAGCAGCTATTTGTATGACGCACTGTCCTTTTCTGGATATGTTGAGCTTCTACACGAATTCCAATTTCCATTGAGGTACGCCCAACATGATTTACACTCGCCAAAAAAGTCACGAGCTCCCCGACATGAATAGGTTCTTTAAAATTGACCTTATCTACAGATAAAGTTACAACATAGCTACCCGAATAACGACTTGCACAAGCGTAAGCTACTTGGTCAAGAAGCTTTAGAATTGTGCCCCCATGTACATTACCAGAGAAATTTGCCATATCTGGTGTCATTAAAATTGACATCGTTAATTCAGATTGATCATCTGAAGCGGGGATCACTTGATCTAATGGAGACATGCTTTTAGGACTCTATTTTCGACAGGAGATTTACTTTCTTATTATATCCAATTTGAACCAAAAAACATGTTTAAATCAGCAAATTCACATCATCACTATTTATAT
>NZ_OOGT01000342.1 GCF_900323515.1 Acinetobacter stercoris
AATATATGTTGCAAGTTTGTTTACTCAAGTCCAATATGTAATCAATGTAATTTAAATGATTATTCACAAAAGGTTTTAAGCTCAGCTGTCACTATCTAAATTAAACAGGAGTAATACCATGCTTAAAAAATTCTTTATACAATTTGCAGCTTGCATCGCTATCGTTCTAGTATTGGGTGTACTTTTATCAAACATGATTGAATTAAGTCATCATGTTGAATATTGGATCATGCTTTTGATCCCTACTTTCGCAGTGCCGATCTTGACAACAGTCACTTTTTTTAAAGAACCAATTGAACTTTAATAATTTAGCCAAGTCTTAACGTCAAGGAAGCTCTCTAAAAGCTTCCTTGGGTATTAAAAACGTTTATCAATCTGATCTAACTTTTTAATTTAATCAGTAGATTGCGTTAACAGATTTAAAGTGTTGGTCCAAAGGTCTTGCTGACTCCCAAACTGTTCCGTAGATGTTGATGGTGGATTTTTCCTTATAAAATCAATAATCTTTTGTTTTTGTTGAAAATTTAAAATATCAACTGTTTGTGGATTATTCAAAATATTATTACCAATACTAGAAATAACAGCATCTCTAGCTATACTTTCCATACGACTCAATGAATTCAGTGAATCATCCAGATTTTTTCCATTGGTTAAAGTATTGGCAACATATGCAGCACGATTGTCCGATAGATACCCTGACTTAAATATATCTGCTAGCATCTTTGTTGTATCTATATCAGAAGGATTAGTGGTACCGTAACTTGAGATTATAGATTCTTTTAGTTTGTCCGATGTTTTTTCATTTCCATATAACTGATTGACTGATTTTGAAATTTTATTTCGTATTTGATCATATTGAGGAAGTGATTTTCGTTGAAGATGTTCATCTTCAGTCAATAAGCTCGCATTAGAAAGTGCACCTAAAGCCGCATTTTGAATATATTCATCATGATCATTCAAATATGGAATAATCTCATCTACCTTTTCGATCGGGTTGATAGTTGACATTCCAAGTAAAATTTCTTTGATAGCATCAGGATTTTTCTTATATTTTTCTAATAACTGAGTATATATATCCAATTTTTCATTTCTACTAAGAGTACGNCTATCATTCACCTGTTCCAGTTCCTTTCCCCATTCTGGTTTAAATTTTCCATCCATATCAAAAGTTCCGGTTTCTAGTGAATTTTTTTGAGTGGGTATACTAGAACCACTATTTGCTGATTCTCCATGAGTCTTACTCACCGAGCTACTGGAACCTTGAAATAAAAAAATAAATATAAAAATCAATATAATAAAAACACAAAAAATAAACCAATACTTTTTTTTCATTTCTATAAAACCAGTCTTATTGTTAAGATTAGAATCATATAGATAACTCTAACCTTATAATGATGAAAATCTAGCGTGTAATCGTTAAAAGAGAACTATTAAAAGTTGTACGAGGTAAGCTACCACCAAGTGATCCATTTCCAGTTTGCTCATACATCCAGCGGACAAAAGAATCACACCTAAAGGTGCCCTTTTTCCAACTAAAAGCTGTACATTTACCATTTGCATCATACCTTGTACATTCTTGAACTGCAGGTTTAGCTGTAGCACTCCATAAAGTATAAGCGACATAAGGACGTTGCTGATTGGATAAGCCAATGATCTGGTTAGAAGCTGAGGTATATGGTGCTTTAAAACCAAAATTACTTTTTGCTTTCGCCCCCCAATATTTATCAGTTTTAAATCCTTCTACGGTTTTAAAACGCACAACATCGACATAATCTGTCGCTTGATTTACTTCTGAAACATTATTATTTGATGCTAGTAGACCAACGTGTCCTAAAAAACCAACTAAGGCAACAGATAGATCACGTCCCACGACATCACCAACAGCAACAGGATTACCTGCTGCCATACACCATGAACTGATAGATAAGACCAAACTAGCAGCTAAAGTATTTTTTATTATGTACATTATTGATTGCTCCATTTATTAGAGCAGTTATAGTAATTACAATATTGTTTAAAAATTATTAACAATAATTTAAATTTTCGTGAAAAACCCGGCTAACTATATTTTCATTCATTATAAATG
>NZ_OOGT01000111.1 GCF_900323515.1 Acinetobacter stercoris
TTTTTATTCTAAAAGAGATTTGGATGAGGTTAAATATGCAATATATAAGACGATATACACAGCGTATATACACTATAGCTAACTATGTTCAGACATAAAAAATTAAAATCATAGATTTTTACCCCAATTTACCCCATTATCTTTTCAAACAACTATTTATTAATTCTTANAAAAATGTTCAAGACAGAAAACTATTACCATACAAATTACTTAGGTGAAGCTGGAATCACAGAAACATGTCTATATAGTCTTTGCAATTTAATCCAGACGAATACAGACCTAAGCGATGCACGCTTACTCACAAGTGAGCATTCCCACGCATTTATACTTAAAGATTTGACAGAGAATTTTTACATTATCCGCTCGGGGTTCACCTCAGGATATCCTGGAGAAGGACCAAAAGGGCTAGCAAAAGCCTTAACTATTTTAAATAAACATCAAATAGATACAGAAGAAATTCTTATTAATTCAAAGCTTATGAGCAAACTAAATAATGCCTCACTCAACGATCAAGATATTGATTTTATTTTCAAAGAAAAAATTATTCGTCCCATCCGTCTGCATAACTATATCTATCCTTTTGAATACGTAGTTACCAAATCATCTAATTTAAAACGTTACTATCCGCTAGAACTTCCCTACTCGATTATTGATGACAGGATTTTCGACCTAGCTTTACTGTTTAAGCAAGATCCCGACTCTGCATTGATTAAAGCATACAAGCGACTTGAAGATACTATAAGAATCCGTACTGGCTTAAATGAACACAGCACTAAACTGTTTGCACAAGTATTTCAAGGTGAAAATGCATTATTAGGTTGGGGTGTACCAGATAGTTCAGAGATTAAAGGTCGAGCTAATTTATTCACTGGTACATACATGGCTTTTCGAAATGCCAGAGTACATCGAGAGAAAAATGAAAATTTAGTTCATCAATATCGCGAATTTTTATTGATTAATGAACTTTATTTATTGGAAGCTGAGGCAATCTTTATCACATTGAAAGATTAAACCTAAAGCCCGAGTTCAGCTCCCCAAAGTTTATAAATATATGTCTTTTAAATGATGAAGAAGGTGAAAATATCACCAAAATATTAACACACATGAACGCAAAACTAAAAGATGTCCAACATCAAGCTTCAAATCAAAAAAGTCTATGATGAGCTTCCTTTCTTTCAATACTCTTTTTCTTCAGGTTCAAGTTTAGCAAGTACGATGTCAGAAAAAGGGCTGAGTTTTATGTCAGCTTTTTTCATTTCACGTATCCCCCTTGAGTCCAATAAAATGTAAGGGATACATACCAAAATACAAAAATCATCCCACTACAAAAGTAGTTATATATGGAAATAAAAAAAGGCTTGATCCTTTTAGAATCAAGCCTTTCCGCCTTATATCACGTCATATTCAGTTATATAAAGCTAGGTATTTGGTGGAGATGGCGGGAGTTGAACCCGCGTCCGCCAACACTACGCTCGAGAATACTACATGCTTAGATATCGTCTATTGTTTTAACACCAAGAGACCCGACGAACAGGGTTCAAAGTGCGATCCTTTAAGTTTGGTATAAAGCCCCAAGGCTTGACTCTATACGGACTTGTGTGCGTTCGCTTCGGTCGGGTTCACTGACCACAAGTATTCAGTGAAGCGGACAAGCGGCCCTTAGGCAGCTAGAGCGTAAGTTTCGTCGTTTGCGACTATTTAAATGCAAATTTTATTTACGAGAGGAAATGCGCTCTCGGCATGCATCTATGAGTTTCATCATCAGCGTCGAAGCCAATAACATCCCCAAAGTACAGCGCAATCATATCATAAATGCAGAAAATTACGATGAATATTCACAACATTTACTAAATGAGCTGCGTTTAATTACATAATTGCGTTACTATCAACATTTTTCAAGAGTAAAAATAAAAAATATGAGCTATTTACTTGCACTTGATCAAGGAACAACCTCATGTCGAGCGATTATTTTCGATGAACATGGAAAAGTTCATGCAACAGCTCAACGGGAAATACATATAAAAACCCCTCATTCAGGCTGGGTAGAACAAGATGCACAAGAAATCTGGACAACACAAATTGCAGTTGTCCAACAGGCTATTGCCTCTGCACGTTTACTGGCAAAAGACATTAAAGCTTTAGGATTGACCAACCAGCGAGAAACAACAGTTGTTTGGGATAAACGTACAGGACATCCTTTGGCACCTGCGATTGTCTGGCAAGACCGGCGTGCAGCAGAATGGTGTAATCAGCTTTTAGAAAAAAATAATCTGGAAAAAATTCTACAAAAAACAGGTTTAAGAATAGACCCATATTTTAGTGCAGGAAAACTGGTCTGGCTTTTAGAAAATACCGAAGGACTTCGGGAACTGGCAAATCAGGGACATGTTGCTTTTGGAACGATTGATAGCTGGTTAATCTGGAATTTAACCCAAGGCTCCAAACATGTGATTGAAGTCAGTAATGCCTCCCGAACCATGCTGATGAATCTGAAAACCCAAACATGGGATGAAGAAATACTTGATACGTTTAATATTCCGCACTCTGTCTTACCTGAGATTATCGCGTCAGATACATATGTAGCAGATACCGCACATGGTCTGCTTGGCGCTGATATCCCGATTACAGGTATTCTGGGAGATCAACAATCAGCACTGTTCGGACAGTCTTGCTTTGAGGCTGGATCTGCCAAAAACACCTATGGTACAGGTTGTTTTATGTTGTTTAACACCGATGGTGAAATCCAGTATAGCCAAAACCAGCTACTGACCACCCTTGCATGGAACTGTCAGGGCAAGGCCAATTATGCACTCGAAGGTAGCGTATTTATGGCTGGTGCAATCGTGCAATGGTTACGTGATGGTTTAGGTATTATCCAGAAAAGTGATGAGGTCGAAAGACTGGCCTGTCAGGTAAAAGATAGTGATGGCGTAGTTCTGGTTCCTGCATTTACTGGATTAGGTGCACCGCATTGGGACAGTGAAGCCCGTGCATTATTATGTGGGATGTCTCGTGGTACGACTAAGGCACATATTGCCCGTGCAGCACTTGAGTCTATCGCTTTTCAGGTTTCAGATGTATTAACGGCGATGCAAGCTGATATAGCCAAGCCATTGAAAGAACTACGTGTCGATGGTGGTGCTAGCCGCAATGATATGTTGATGCAATTTCAGGCAGATATTTTAAATGTTCCCGTTTTACGTCCTAAACTCTTGGAATCTACTGCATGGGGAGCTGCCGCCATGGCTGGTCTCAAGGCTGGTGTATTTTCAAACTTAGATGAAATTTCAAAGTCATGGCAGCTAGATAAAGCTTTTGAACCAAACATGAGTCAGGATGAAAGAGAAAAACGCTTAACTGAATGGAATATTGCACTTAAACGAGCGAAATCCGATTTAAATTAACTCAACAAGCCCAAAAGTAAATGCCTCTCCTTTTAAAGGAGAGGGCTTAAAACCATAATCTATTAAATTATAAACTCGAGCATTTATTAATGCGCATGCCCTGCAGCTACTCCTGCTTTAGGTTTAGGGCACAACCAGATAAGCAATCCTGCAATAATAAAAATCACAGCAAAAATTAAAAAGACATGATTTACAGACAAGGTTAAGGCTTCTTTATCCACCAGATTTGAAATTGTTCCCAAAGCACCTTGTGAACTAAAACCATGCTCAACCAATTGCTGTTGTGTAGGTGCAGCATGCATTGTAGAAACGATTTCACTACGGGCAACTTTGGCATGATCATCCCATATCGTTACTGCAATAGATGCACCTATCGCCCCTGCCATAGTCCTCACAAAATTCATCAAACCTGCTGCTGAAGCAATTTCATCAGGTCTTACTGCACCTAGCGCGATATTAGACAGAGGAATAAAGAAAAATGGGACAGCAAACCCCTGGATGATCTGTGGCAAAGCCAGTGTCATAAAATCCGCATCATTTGACCAAAATGCTCGCATAAGTGTTACAACACCGAGTATGGTTAATCCGAAACTGGACAATGCTCTTGGATCGTACTTTGTCGCCAATTTTGCAACTATAGGTGACATGGTTAAACTACCGAACCCCATGGTTGCGGTTAAATACCCTGCCCATGTCGCCGTATATCCCATATTCATTTGTAACCACTGAGGGATTAGGACAATACTGCCAAAAAAAGCCGCAAATGCAAAAGCCAGAGACATGGTTGCTATTGAAAATCCTCGATATCGAAAAATCCTGATATCAACCACTGGATGCTTCTCGGTCATTTCCCAGATCAGAAAAACAACAAATCCGATGACAGTAATAATACCTAATGCACAAATAAAACTGTTACTAAACCAGTCACGCTCATGCCCCAGATCAAGCATTAATTGTAATGCCCCAATCCAAAGAACAAGCAAACCTAATCCTATCGCATCAATTTTAAGTTTGGCTGTCGGTGTTTCAACTCCGCGTAATAGACGAATTGTACCCAGTGCACAAAGAATACCAACCGGGATATTGATAAAGAAAATCCAGTGCCATGACCAGTTATCACTGATTGAACCACCCAAAATAGGTCCCAGAATTGGTCCGACTACTGTAGTCATTGCCCACATCCCCATCGCCTGAGAGTGCTTTTCTGGCGGGAAAATTCGCATCAGTAAAGTCTGGGTCAGTGGCATGATTGGTCCACCAAATAATCCCTGCCCTATCCGGCAAATCACCAGCATTGCCAAACTGGAAGATAAACCACATAAAATGGAAAATGTAGTAAACCCGATCAGGCTAATGAGAAATATTTGAACAGCCCCAAATCGACCAGCCAACCATCCTGTTAACGGCACACAAATCGCTTCTGCAACTGCATAAGATGTAATCACCCAGGTCCCTTGAGAACTTGAAACAGCTAAACTCCCTGTAATATGTGGAACAGAAACATTGGCAATGGTCATATCCAGGACCACCATAAAATTGGAAAGTGCCAATACAAAAGCAGCAAGCATAAGCATGCCACCTTTAAGCTCTCCAGGCATCGTTTGGTGAGTGCTATTCATGAATATTCAGACCCATTACTTCGACTTTAGATCGATGGTTGCATCCATAGATAAACCAACACGTAACGGGTGTTCTTGTAACTCTTTCGGATCTAGCTGGATACGTACAGGTAGGCGCTGAACGACCTTGATCCAGTTACCTGTTGCATTTTGTGCCGGAATCAATGCAAAAGCTGCCCCCGTTCCACCAGAAAAGCCGATCACTTTACCGTGATATTCAACACTGTCACCATAAAGATCAGAAGTCAGTGTTGCAGCCTGTCCCACACGAACTTTCTTCAATTGGCTTTCTTTAAAGTTGGCATTGACATAAATCTGGTTCAGCGGTACGACCATCATTAATACCGAACCTGGTGCAACACGTTGTCCCACTTGAATGGTACGATTTGTAATCACACCATCCAAAGGCGCACGAATGACTGTACGGGATAAATCCAGTTTTGCCTGATCGACTTGTGCCTGAGCAACCAATACATCAGGTGTAGAATTTTGTGAAGTTCCCTTAATCAAAGCCTCATTGGCATCCAGATTACTTTGTGCTGCTTTTTGTTTTGATTCAGCCTGAGCCAGACCAGCTTTAGCAACATTCAAACTCGCTTGAGCATTATTTAGACTACTCAATGACGTTGCCAATTCTTCTTTAGAAATTGCACCAGATGCTGCAAGTTGGGTACGACGTTTATATTCATCCTGAGCTTTTTCTAACAGAACCTGTGCCTGTATCACTTGGGCATTAGCACTATTAATATCATCTTTACTCACCAAAATCTGTGATGTGAGTGAGCTGCTATTCGCCGAACTTTGGGTATATTGGCGTTTTGCCTTGGCAAGCTGAGCTTCTGCTTGAGCTAAAGCGATCTGAGCATCACTCTTATCAATAACCGCCAGGATATCACCCTTTTTTACTTGCTGCGTATCACTTACCCGAACTTCCTCAACCTGCCCACTGACCATTGAAGTAATTTCAGCCGTATCTGCACCGACGTAAGCATTATCAGTATTCACGGTATTGTGAAAAACAAATACCCATAAAGCATATAAAATTGCGGCAATAATGACGATTGCTGCAACTAAAGTTAGCATTTTCTTTCGCTTCACTTTCATTGCTGCATCATTTGTCGCTTCAGAAGCTTGAGGTGCAGTCGTATTTTGTGCATCCGTCATCGTTTATTCCTAGGTCTATTTTTGACTTGATCAAATTTATTAGATCCACACAAGTTTCAAAATAGAACTTAGCTTTAGAAACTTGGGGCATATTTTATTGGTCTGGAGGTAAAATCAGAAAGCCAACGATTTAAATTTTGGTCAACAATTTTACAGATAAAACTCAAAACAGGATAATCTAAATGTAACTAACCAGTGTTGAATTGAAAAATACAATGAAAAATATCAATTTTCTTATATTTTTCTCAACTTAAACTACCCTTCTGTAAAGTCACCAAGCCTGACTTAATGACTTTATGATGTATAAAAAACTGACTAAATCCCTATAGAACTACTATCAATAAGCATATGAGGCGATACCAGCTGCAATCGCTTTCCCCTCATCATTTTCCATCAGCATTCGCATAGTGCAACCTTTTCGCCCCATACGCAGTACTTCAGCAGTCGCTACAAAATATTGTCCGCGTCCAGGGGCTAAATAATCAACTCGCATATCAACAGTTGCCATACGAGCGACTTTTTTAAGTACATCTGGCAACGTCTCAGGTTCTGCACGTTTATACAGCTCCCCCATCGCAACGATCCCACCAATACTATCCAGTAGTGTTGCAGCAACACCACCATGTAAAATTTGAAATGCAGTATTACCAATAAGATTTGGCTGCATTTCTATATAACCCTGTATTTCACCATCTACAACACGCATGAGCATATTATTATGGGCAAAATAAGGTGAGCTATTAAAAGCTTGAGTGAGTTGGCTTAAAACAACATTAATATCCACTTTGGCGCCAAGGTGAATATTTCCTGTCCATTTTTTTTGCGAGTCAGTCATAAGTAAATCAAATGTCCTATCTTGAGAAAAAACACAATGCTTTTTCCCAAAAACTAAATAATGAGGCTACAATAGCTCGTAGTTTAATACTGATCATCGAGATTGTTATGACTTATACGTTCAATCGTCCTGCATTTCCTGCCACTCGCATGCGCCGTATCCGTAAAAATGACAAACTTCGGGCGATGGTAAGTGAAACACAGCTCACTGCAGATCATCTTATATATCCAGTATTTGTGTTACCTGGTCAAAAACAAACTCAAGATATTCCAAGCATGCCAAATGTGCAGCGTTTATCTGCTGATCTTTTGTTAAAAAAAGCCGAAACTTTACTTGAATTGGGTGTCTCCAAACTTGCCCTATTTCCTGTTACTCCACAAGAAGACAAAAGTTTAACTGCTGAAGCTGCATGGCATGAAGATGGGTTAGTACAAAATACTTTACGCCTTTTGAAAAAAGAATTACCAGAAATGGTACTCATCACTGATGGTGCACTTGATCCATACACCACACATGGTCAAGATGGAATTATTGATGAAAATGGCTATGTTTTAAATGATGAAACTGTTGAGTGTTTAATAAAACAGGCATTGAGTCATGCTGATGCTGGTGCAGATGTCATTGCACCAAGCGACATGATGGATGGTCGTATCGGAGCAATTCGTCAGGCACTCGAAGCCAATGGTCATATCTATACCAGTATCATGGCGTATTCAGCAAAATATGCATCAAGCTTCTATGGACCGTTCCGTGATGCTGTTGGTTCATCTTCAAACCTTAAAGGTGGCAACAAATACACTTATCAAATGGATGTTGGTAACCGTGCCGAAGCATTACATGAAATTGCGCTTGACATCCAAGAAGGTGCAGACATGGTGATCGTTAAACCCGGTATGCCTTATCTGGATATTGTCCGCGAAGTAAAAGATACTTTTGGTGTACCTACTTTCGTTTATCAAGTCAGTGGAGAATATGCCATGCTTGCTGCGGCCATTCAAAATGGCTGGTTATCCGAAAATGTGATTATGGAGTCATTGATGTGCTGTCGTCGTGCTGGTGCTGATGGAATCTGGACATATTTTGCAGAAGATGCTGCGCGTAAACTTAAAGAGATCAATTAATTGATCTCTTTATCTCAAAATAGAATTTAACTGAAGATATTGAGTGCATGATGCATATCGCCATTATTGGAGCAGGTGTTAGTGGTTTACTCACCGCACTTGAACTTGTTGAGAACGGCTGTGAAGTCACAATTTTTGATCAACAACAAGCAGGTAAGGCTGCTTCATGGGCTGGAGGTGGTATCCTCTCCCCCATGTATCCTTGGCGATATCCTCACGCAGTCAATCTTTTAGCTCAGTTTGCCAAACCGTTTTATCAGAAACTGAATGAAAAAATATCTCCGCTATCTGGCATAGATTTTCAGATACATGAAACAGGCATGCTGATTTTTGATGAACAAGACTTTGAAGCTGGGTTAGCATATAAAGATCAATTTAATGAACCTTTGCAATACTGTGAATATCTACAAAGGGAACAGTTAGAACAGGTAAATCCACATATTTCAGAACAGTTTAAACAGGCTATCTTTTTTCCTGAGATCTCAAATATTCGAAATCCACGACTTTTACAATCCCTAGAAAAATACTTAAGACAACATCCTCACATCCATATTCTAGAAAATACACCTATTTCAAAATTCAACATCCATAATGATGAAATAAAATCTATTGAAACTAGCTCTGGGGAAACATTCTTTGCAGATCAATTCATTATCACAACAGGGGCATGGAGTGCACAGTGGTCTGAACAACTGGAACTGGATATTCCTGTAGAACCTGTGCAAGGTCAAATGGTGCTCTTCAAAGCACCAGAAAACTGGCTTCCAACGATGTGCATGAATAACGTCATGTACCTTATTCCACGCCTAGATGGACATATTGTATGTGGTTCAAGTGTCGCACATGTAGGTTTCGATACAACACCGACAGAGCAGACTAAACAAAATATTTTAGCGACCTGTTTTGAAATGGTGCCAGAACTTGCTAGTTTCCCGATTGAAAAACAATGGGCAGGTTTAAGACCTGGCTCTCCAAATGGGGTCCCATATATTGGTCAAATGCCTGAGATAAAAAACCTATGGGCTAATTTTGGACATTATCGCAATGGTCTATGCATGGGACCAGCTTCAGCACAATTGCTAAGACAACTCATATTAGAGCAAAAAACTATCGTCGATCCTTCCGCATATTCGACCACAAGGCTTAAGCACAATAAACTAGTTAACATCTAACAAATGTTGTAAAGCCGTTTCCAAATGAGCATATTTAAACTCAAAACCCGCATTGATGAGTCTCTCAGCTGAAATATACTGTCCATTTAACATCAGCTGGGACTGCTCTCCAAATAATACCTGTACCAAAAAACCAGGAAGATTCAAATAAGTTTTTTTATGCAAAATACGACACACGGATTCAACAAACTTCATTTGGCACACATGTTCAGGTGCAACCAGATTAAAAATTTTTTGTGTATCCTGTAAACAAAACAAAAACTCAATTGCCCGTACGGCATCATCAACATGGATCCAGGATAAAGGCTGTTTACCTGAACCAATTTTACCGATCAGATTCATCCTAATTGGTAAAACCATTCTAGGAAATATTCCCTCTTTTTTACCCAAAACCACACCTAAACGAATGATTTTTGTGTTGTGTTGAGCGTGCTTTAATGCAGCTTTTTCCCATTCATAACACAGCTGTGACATAAAAATACTTTGAGGCAGGGTATCTTCACTACACACCGTATTCCATTGCTCTTTTGAATCAATACCGTAATAACCCACTGCAGAACCTGAAATCAGACACTTAGGGTAAATATTTTGATCGTTGAGCCATTGATATAAATTATGTGTAGTTTCAATCCTGCTCTTTAACAACTCATTTTTTCTTTTTTCTGTCCAGAGTCCTTTACCTATTTTCTCTCCCGCCAAATTAACAACAAAATCAATCTGCTTCGTTTGGATATCATCAAAATCATTGATCCAAATAAGATTTGTTCTTGACGAAAGTTTATTCTTTTGACGAGTTAATCCAATAACCAAATAGCGGTTTTCAAGTAAATACTGGATTAAATACCAACCAATAAAACCTGTTGCCCCAGTAACTAAAACAGTGGCTTTGTACATCAGACCACCTAATAAAAATAATACTACATATAAAATAAGCTTTATAAATCAGTAAATAAAGTATTTTTTTAATCAATAAAATGCTTAATTAAACATTTTATTGGACATTCTGTGAGCTTGTTTACCATAGAACCAGAAAGTAACCAAATATAGTGGAATCATATAAATTAATAATGGGATAAACACAGCAAAAAGAAATTGAGGATTGCTCATTTGCTTAAACCAATTCGCCCAGACTTCTGGCTCCCCCATAGAAAAAAAGACTGGTCCGAAAACAGCATATAACGCGTTATATAGAAAAAAAATAATAATAAAACCTAATGCTATTTTATTTCTTTCCAGTGGTGTTGGCGCACGTTTATTTTTCTTTAAAAAATAGAATAAAACGACAATCATGGCAAATAGATAAGGAAAAGCAGTGAATACAATACCTACTCCAAGTGGAAGTAAAGCAGCAATCACCCCGAAAATCATGGTAAAGACAATACAAAGTAGAAAAAAATAAAAATAATATCTGCCTAAAACAAGCATTTCATCTGCCAAAAAATACAATATAAAACGATTATAAAAAAAAATTCATTTTTTTTAAATTTTTTGTCAACCAAATAAAAGATGATGACGTTATATAAGTATAAGGTCGTGACAACCGATCAATAATTGCACTGGCATCCGCAATTTTCGGCAAAGCTACCTTAACTCCAAGAGACTAACTATGCTTCGATGAAAAGGTTATGAATAGCAGCCGTAGCCAATTTAAGGAAGNATTTTAGCCAGCGATTTCACCATCACTCGAATCGCTGGCTTTTATTTTATCTATAACAAACATAATATGTAAAATCATGTTCATGCACTCAAAGTTCACATTAGCAGAACTTTAAATTTCCGTGACAGTTCGGGGCAAATGACTGTTTGGCTAAACTCACATCCGTAAGTGTCATGGCTGCATGAGAAGAATTAATTAAGTTTACAGCACCAGTGTCAATCTTTCCTACAACTAGACAATTGACTGTTAAGGCTCCGCATTTTATCGGATTATCCGTAAGGTATTGTCCAACCAAACCCAATGTATCTTTAATTGTATTCATCGCAATATCAACATTGTTACTCGGTGTAATATCTCCGATCTCAATTGGATTAGATAACTCCAACCACCAGCCTTGTTGAGCTATAGATTTTGTACCCGGCCACATGATGCCTTTAGATTGCAATGCAATTGACATTGGTGTGCCATTGAGGTCTGCCTTATGAAATAATCCCAGACTTTCATTGATCGTAACATCTACATTTAAATTGTTTACAGTTCCGCTCAAATCTCCAGATAAAGGAATACCTATACCTAACACTTTAGCTGTAGCATCTACGGTACCAGATAAATTTATCCCACTCACCAATGCTGTTGCGAGCAGTGGATAAGATGATATACGGCTACCCGTAATCGCCTGCTCTGCAAGTGTGAGTTTACTGGTACTATTACTCGTATCAAGATTTAAATTATAATCGTTGGTAGTAAAATCAGCCCTAATAAGACCACAAGCCCCCAAATAGCTATCACAAGCTTTCCCCTTAATAGCAGTACCTGTTTCAGCTTGAGTTAAATTACTAATTGAATTTACATTTACCGTTCCACCTGTAGCCGCAACCACCAGATAACCACTCAGGCTGTTGATTCCGCTCGGAATACCACTTTTACTCCCATCAGCATTGGTCTTTTCAGCATTTTCCAAACCAAAAGAAATCATCCCGTAAGCAGCTTCAGAACTTAACCTCAACCCAGTAACCTGCCTAGTTGCAACACTATTTGGATTTTTTATTGCAAATTCTACAAATGGGTTAACCAACTTTGCAGAAGAAGAAGCACGCCCTGTATTTGTATCTGAGATGCCACTTAAACTTAAATAATCGATATCAATATCGCAACCTGCCCCTTTTACACCACCACAGCCTAATTGTAGTTTTTTAATATTGGCATTAATTTCAAGCTCTGCCTCTAACCCTAATTTATAAAAACCAATACCTGTATCCCCTCCAGACCTATGTGTTTCCAGATTAACGGTATCATTTGGGGCAATATAGCTCAAACTCATGAGAGCTTGCCCAGTCGTATTTGCCATTTGTTCGTCAGTCATAGGTTTTAGATGGTTATCTGCATAACTGCTATGACCAGCAATTAACATTATCTGTAATAATGCTATTTTTAAATATCTAACTTTATGCATTAATACTCTCCCAAATTCATTCACTTGAATTTGATTTCTTATATCTATAGATTAAAATTATTATTAATGTTTTTTTATAAATAAAAACATTGGTGTGATTTCAATCACATTTAATAATTTTAAGTATTCCCTAGATCATAGAT
>NZ_OOGT01000391.1 GCF_900323515.1 Acinetobacter stercoris
GAACTAAAGTTTTGTCTACGGGAACGTATTTTCTTAATAAAAGAGCCAAACAAATTAAAAAAGAAACCTTCTGCCCGAAAGGCGAATCTTGTTCTTATTCTATCCGTCCCTATTTCCTCTAAATTAGCATTTTTTAGATAAATAATACTGTCTTTATTTTGGTTCAAATCACATGCCAATAACACAACAGCATCACAAGCCAACCCATCAGTTATGAAATAATCCAGGTTTTGCTGAGGTAAATGCTCCAGACTTTCCTTATTTACATGATATATCTCTGAAGACAATCCAATCATTTCACTCATAAGATAACTCTAATTCCCTTATTTTGAGAATTATATATATTTTTGTTAAGAAAAAGCAAAACAACCTTAAAGTTTTATTAAAATTTATATGAAATTTACAATATTTTATAAAAGGATGTAACATGACAGAATCCGTCAGATATGTTTCTTTAGGAGGATGTAATACTATCGGTGAGGTCTCTAACTTTGGAAGAGCTTACCCAGATCTTATTGCACAAACCAAAGGTTGGAACTTGGAAAACTATGGATATACAATGTCCAGCACACGTGAAGGTCTACAATTTTTTAATCTAAAAAATTGTAGTACAGCAGATGTTATTAGTATTCAATACGGTGGAGTGGATAGCTGGTTAACATTCAAAGGATCACCTTTTGCATTATATTATCCAGATTCTCCTTGGCGTAAATTTTACAGAAAAATCATTAAAAAAATTAAAAAAATAGCCCGAAAATTAAAATGGCATCGTATTGTAGGTAGCGAAAATGTTGTTCCCAAAGATGAATATCGTCGCAACATTCAACATATTATAGATCACAGTCAGGCAAAAATTATTTTGCTTGTAGATACTTATCCAAATAAGGATATGTCCCGTGAAAACAGAATCATTGAATATAATAAAATTCTTGAGGAATTAAGTGACCAAAAACGTGTCTTTCACGTTAAAAATTATAATATTCTCAAAAAGAATATGACAGATTATTTTGAAGACTCGACCCACCTCTCCGAGCTAGGTCAAAAAATCGTAGCAGCCCAATGTTTAGAACAAATCAGTACAGCTCAAAAGATCCAGAATAATGTATAAAACGAATAACTTATCGACTTCAATCTCACTGTATTGCAGTCGATAAATTCGAGGAGCAAAAACCAATCTCGAGCTTACACCTATAAATTATTCCTAACTGACATAAAAGTGATGATTTTAAGTCACTGATCCCGCAAAAAATTTCGATAATAATCATTTAATTTTTCTATAATTTCTTTTAACTGCTGCAAATTTTCCTGATTATTTCCTAAATATTCTACATATCGACCTGAGGCTATCTCCAAATCAATTTTTTCATTAATTAGAATTGAGGTATAAAAA
>NZ_OOGT01000225.1 GCF_900323515.1 Acinetobacter stercoris
GAGCAACCACATGTCAAACAATATCATTTTAAAATCTAAGATTATGAAGTTTTGTTTAATAGTTTTACTTGTCCTAATTCTTGCAGTAATTGTACTATATTTTAAACCTGATAATAAAAAAGAGCAGAAGCTTCAGCAAGTAACGGAAAACAATACATTAGTACATGACAATCATAATGAAATAAATCATGAAAAGGAGGAAGTCAATACTCAAGATACTTTGTTAGATCAACATAACACTTCAAATAACTCATCTGAAAATAATCCCTTATACGACACTAAAAGTGACTTAACAATTCAACCTATAGATCCAGAGAAAGATCCTGCGAATGAAATAGATGAAAAATGAGGAAAAAAATGAAACTAAATAAACTCTTTATACTTTGTCTAGGTGCTTTAATTATATCTAACACCTATGCAGCTACAAATGACGCCGAGTCAGCAAAAAAACGCTTATTGGAGCCTGCAAAACAAAAAATACATAAGGCGCAAATTGATCTGAATGCCTTATTGAAAAATGACTCGAATGATTTAATCATTGAATACAATGTTGGTTCAACGGTGAGCACTGCATCAGGAGTACAAAAGCGAAACTTTATCGCTTCAAATAAACAGGCGATTAGAAGTGCTTATAGTGGTGCAAAAGGCTTAACTATATTACGTGATTATAATGCATTACCCCTAACCGCTTACCGCATTAATAATCGTGATACCTTAGTGCAGCTTTTAAACGATCCAAATATCAAAGCTGTTTATCCAAATCGTATCAATACTACAAATACACGGGAAAGCTTACCACTGATTCATCAACCACAAACAGTACAAAATGGTTTTACGGGTGCTGGCACAAGTGTTGTTGTAGTGGATACTGGTGTCAATTATCGTCATGCTGATTTTGGTAACTGTACTGGAACGAATACTCCATTAGGTGCAACGGTTAGAGAAGGTGATCGCTTGCCTGATGATACATGTAGAGTTAGTCGCGCTTTTGATCTTGCACCGGATGATGGGGCATTAGATGATGATGGTCATGGTACGAATGTGGCTGCTATTGTGGCTCAAGTGGCACCGCAGACCAAGATTATTGGAATAGATGTTTTTCGTACTGTAACTTCGTGGACAGGGGAAATACAAAGAGGTGCTGCTGATACTGATAGCATTGCTGCGATAAACTGGGCTGTTAATAATGCTCAAACTCACAATATTAAAGCAATTAATTTAAGTTTAGGGACACCAGGAAGAAGCTACAATTCGATTTGTGAAAATTCATATACCACACCATTTGCAAATGCTAGAGCAGCAGGTATCGTGCCAGTAGTTGCTTCGGGAAATGACAATTTCTCTAATGGGATTTCATCACCCGCATGTACTGCTGGTGCTGTAAGTGTTGGTGCTGTTTATGATGTTGATCGAGAGAATGGTCTTACATGGGGACCAGTTGGTAATCAGTGTACTGATAGAATTATCCGTGCTGATCAAATAAGTTGCTTTAGTAATAGTGGTCGATTATTAACCTTGCTTGCACCTGGCGCACTTATTACAGCGGGAGGGCATACCTTGGGAGGAACTTCTCAGGCCGCTCCTCATGTGGCTGGTGCTATAGCCTTGTTAAGGGCAAATGATGTTAGACCACTTGATGCAAATGGTCATATTGCTAATGATGCGGAAACAATAGATCAAACCATTGCTCGCCTACAGGACAATGGTGTGGAGATTACGGATACTCGAAATGGACTAAACTTTAGACGTATTGATTTGCAAGCAGCAACTCGTACACTTGGATTTTTACCTCCTCCGCAACAAGCGCCAGTAGTGGTGCCTCGTAGAATTTCTTAAAAAGTTACTGAAAGAAAACAAGCTAAACGCAATGTTTAGCTTGTTTTCTGAGTTATATTTTTCAGTCTTTCAGAACCAACCCAGTGTTTTGAAAACTGGTAAGCGGCACGTCCAGAACGTTGTCCACGCAGTTGACACCAACGTAGTGCTTCAGAACGTACTTCTTCCGTAAACGGCATGCTTTCTTTGCTAAGATAGTGTTCAACAATTTCCAGATAGAGTTGCTGATCCATAGGATAAAAAGATAACCACATGCCAAAACGGTCAGAAAGTGAAATTTTTTCTTCAATTGCTTCTTGAGGATGAAGTTCTGTGTACTGAGGAACATCCACTTTTGTTACAGGAGTATTTTCATGCATGAATTCTGGCAATAAATGGCGGCGATTACTGGTTGCGTAAATAATGAAATTACTTGAACCTGATTGCAATGAACCATCTAAAACGCTTTTTAAACTACGATAATTTTCATCTTCAGCATTAAATGCCAAATCATCACAATAGACAATAAACTTCTCTGATCGGTCTTTGATGAGTTTTTGAATTTCAGGTAAATCTGATAAATCATCACGTTCGATTTCAATTAAACGTAAACCTTGATCTTGATATCGAGTAAGAAGTGAACGAACAATGGAAGATTTTCCAGTGCCACGCGATCCTGTTAGTAAAATATCGTTGGCTGGAAGACCATGTAAAAATTGCTCAGTATTTTGCAGGATTTTTTCTTTTTGGCGTTCAATACCCTTAAGGTCATCCAAATCGATCGCTTTAGGATTATAAATAGCTTTAAGCTGTTTTTCATGCCATCGAAAGGCAGGAGCAGAAAAGTCTGTTTGTTGTTTTGGTTCCGGTAAAACCTGATGTAATTGTTCAAGAACAACAGATAGAGACTTGATAATATGTTCTGGTAAATCAATAGTAGCCATTTTTGTTCACTGATAAGGGTTTTACATTATTTTTTGATATTATCATCAGAGATTGTGTAAGGTCTAATTCCTATTTTGAAAATGACTGTTAATGTATAGGAATACATTATTTTGCAATTGAATAATTAAATATTTTTTAGCATGATTTCTTAGTTAAACTTTGAGTTTATTTGTAGGAACGTTCAATAAGTCTAAGCGTAGAGGCGCGTATGTTATTAGAATTAACTCATGATCTAAATCCACATCAGGCATATCGCATTAAAAAACTCAAGCGTCAGTTAGAACGTGCTGAAACTTACGAAGAATGGAAATCTATTGCCTTAAAGCTTGATGAGGAGAGTGGTGCGCAAGAGTGGAAGTATGACAATAGCTCACCTTATTTTGATGCTGAAATCATTTCTCATCGTTTAACGCTGCTTAGACGCTATCGTTCTCAAGCACGTACAGTTGATTTGATTTATATTCTTCGTGAAGGCTTTACATATGATGTGGCTAATATTGGTCACCCGATGCTGTTTACTCAGACTTATCTGGGCACTAAAAAACTAATAGAAGATTATATTGAAGAAGTGAGTGAGTCTTTGGCTTTTATTGCTTCAGAAAGTTGTGAAAATTTGAGCTTAAAGGAAAAACTGAGCTTTTTTGAAAATTGTGAAAAAGCATATGGTCAGCCAGCACTTATGTTCTCAGGTGGAGCAACTTTAGGGCTATTTCACAGTGGAGTCTGTAAGGCATTAATTGAACAGGACTTGATGCCAAAAGTTCTTTCGGGTTCAAGTGCTGGTGCGATTATGACAGGCATGCTCGGGGTGGCTACGCCTAGTGAAGTTACAGAAATATTACGTGGAGATCACTTTTATAGTGAGGCTTTTCATTTTAGAAGCTTGAGGCAATTGATCAAAGAAAACGGTGGTTTTGCAGATGTACGTTATCTTAAAAAATTTCTGGTTGAAAATTTAGGTGATATTACATTTGAAGAAGCATATAAAAAATCAGGACTGGACATTAATGTAACGGTTGCACCATATGATTCTTCCCAAGATGCTAGGATCATGAATAAATATACCTCTCCTGATCTTTTGGTTTGGAGTGCAGTACTGGCTTCGTGTGCTGTACCTATCTTATTTCCACCAGTCAGATTAACCAGCAAACGTTATGATGGTGTACATACTCCATATTTGGCAAATACACGTTGGGTTGATGGTAGTGTTCGTAGTGATTTTCCGCAGGAAAGAATGTCTAGACTTTATAATCTGAATTATAGTATTGCGAGTCAGGTGAATCCTCATATTGTTCCATTTATGCAAAAAGATGAAGAGCGTTATCGCAAAGATCTTTTGAGTTGGCCTCAGAAAATTATTCGCAAACAGGGCAAGTTACTGGCTATGGGAGCGATGGATTTTACTCGTAACCGTATGGGGCGTGTACCTGCAGTACAAAGGTTATTGGATCATGGTTATGGCATTATTGATCAGCGTTATTATGGTAATGTGAATATTATTGGAAACTATAGCCTTAAACACTATCAATATATGCTACAAAATCCTAAACCTCACCTGTTTAAACTCTTGCAACAAGAAGGTGAGAGGGCAACTTGGCCTAAAATATCCAGTATTGAAACACATGCCCGCATCGGTAAAACGATCCAGCATTGTCTGGAGGTATTAAGATCTCCACTTAATATGGCCAGATTGACGGCGCAGGATTATGCGGAAGCTTAACTGGCCAAAAACATTAGGCCCTTTGTGTAATTCGATAAAAAGCCAAAATTTTGGTCGCCGTTTATATTTAATTATTCTGGATAATTCGCAATACTGGGTGAAATTACAAATTAAGGCGATAAATTCTGAATATGAAAAGATGCTGCAAAATGAATTGATGGTTTATGAGCTATTCAAACAGCAACAACAGCCCGATCAAGGATTTTTGCTAGATGCGATTCTTTTTGATGTTCAGGATTTACCGATTTCAACAGAAAACTTTCTAAAAAAAGGGTTGCTGGTGCCTCATGTTGAGCCATTATTTTTAAATCAAACAGATATGATGAGTTTGGATCGTGTTATTCGGATTATGAAATTGAGTCTAGATGTGGTTGAAAAATTACATCAGTCTGGATGGATTCATGGTGATTTAAAAAGGGAGCATTTCAGATTTCAGCAACAACAGGCTTATTTGATTGATTTTGAACAAACACAAAAAATAGAAGGGGGGCTAGGTCTTAAAACTCTAAATGCAACTCCACGTTATATGGCACCAGAGTTATTCCACCAGTCGGCTAAATCTATACAGACAGATTTATATGCATTAGGTATTGTCTGGTTAGAATGGATAACACAGTCAAGGATAGCTGCCAAAAGTTATCAAGAATGGGCAGTTTTACATTGTCAACAACTGGAAATAAATCTGCCTGATCGTTTTAGTTGTTTGCATCCTGTATTTGAAAAAATTTTAGCTAAGGCTAAAGGTCAAAGATTCTCCAATATTTACCAAATAAAACAAGCATTAAGTGATTATGTATAAAGAAAAAGCACTAAATGGATGTTTTGTTTTTTATTTAGACAAACAAGTGGATTTTTCATAAAAAGGGCTTGTCAGAGGGGAATGTTCTCTATAATATACACAGCCATCGGGGGCGTGGCGAAATTGGTAGACGCACTGGATTTAGGTTCCAGCGCCGCAAGGTGTAAGAGTTCGAGTCTCTTCGCCCCCACCATTTGAACATTCAGAGCGGCATTAAAGCTTTGTATTGTGCAATAGAGGATTGGTGTAATGGTAGCATGACGGTCTCCAAAACCGTTCGTCAAGGTTCGAGTCCTTGATCCTCTGCCAACTTATTTAAAAACAAGAAATTTGTTTTTATTTGGGGGCGTGGCGAAATTGGTAGACGCACTGGATTTAGGTTCCAGCGCCGCAAGGTGTAAGAGTTCGAGTCTCTTCGCCCCCACCATATTCAAAAAAGCAAGGATAACCCTTGCTTTTTTTATATTTAAATTTTATAGATCAAAATGATTTTTGTGATGATAAATAAAAAGGCACAGNATTGTAATGCGTGCCTTTTTTAATTTTTAGCTACTTCAGTGAAACTCGTAAAATTTAAATAGAGAATAGGTCGCCTTTATGCTTTGAGATGGTCTTCAAATTCCTCACCAAGTTGCATCGCGAGAGCATTACCAGATAAATCACAGGTCACTAAACCATATTCTTTTTTAAAGCTAAAAGTAAAACCGCGGTTATCTGCCAAATTCTTTACTGAATAGCCCAATTTTTCCAACCAAATTCGAAATGCAATTAAATTCTTTGCTTTAACAACTTTTTTCACAGAAGAACTCCTTTATCTTACCTATAAAGATTAATAGGGATGCCCCTATTTTTTTTAAAGGGGAGATT
>NZ_OOGT01000090.1 GCF_900323515.1 Acinetobacter stercoris
GTAGTATTAAAAACCTGTTCAACCGACAAAATAAGAATTAATTAGTGTTTAATTAAAAAAAAGTGTGAAATAGTTTGCATTTTTGTGAAATAAAAGTATTATGTATCACGCAAATATACAGAAATGACAACAAATCATTTCACTTTTGTTAAAAAATAATTTTTTGTGTAACAGGTGAACATTCTCATGAAAAGCAAAATTCTTTTATCTGCATTAGCTATCGCATCTGCTGCTGTTGCTCAACAAGCATCAGCAGCAAATGGCACAGTTACCTTTAATGGTGAAATTGTGAAAAGTGCTTGTGATGTAAAAAGCGATAGCAAAAACATTACTGTGCAATTGGGTAAATGGCCAACTACAGCTTTAGCTTCTGCTGGTCAAACTACATCTCCACAAACTTTCAAAATCAACGTAGCAAACTGTGATGCTGGTAGCTACACAGTACGCTTAGATGGTACAGCCGTAGATTCGGATGCGAACTCTGATCTTCTTGCAGTAACTGGTGGTGCAACTAACGTTGGTATCCAAGTGACTGGTATTGACAACAAAATTGTTCCATTAAATAAGGCATTAACTGATGGTTATGCTTTTACAAGCGATGCTGAAGGTAATGGTGTTGCAGATTTGAAAGCTTTTTATAAAGCAACAGGTGCGGCAACTGAAGGTCAGGCTAATGCTGTAGCAAACTTCTCAATCGAATATAAATAAGATTTATATAGATTAATTTTAATAACAGGGGTTGTTATGAAACTTGGGAAAAAATTATTAGCTTTATCAACATTATACGCTTTCATGTTGTGTTCATCGGCTAATGCGGCAATACAAGCTCAGGCAACCCGTGTTATCTATAATTCGGAAAACTCGGCTGCAACATTAAGTTTAAAAAATAATTCTGATAAGCCATATATGGTGCAAACCTGGTTAAGTGCGACTAAAGATGCTCAAGGCAAGCAAAAAATTCCTATGGTGGTGATTCCACCGCTACTTAAAATCGAGTCTGACAAAGAATCAATATTGCGCTTTATCTATTCAGGTCAAGGGCTACCAACAGATCGAGAAAGCCTCCTCTGGATAAATATTCAGGAAATTCCACCTAAACCAGAGCAAGATAATGTATTGCAAATCGCTATACGTTCTAAACTCAAGCTTTTTTATCGTCCAAAGCAAATTAAAACAAGTCTGGATGAAGCAGCTCATCAATTACAGTGGTATCAGGAAGGTAAGCAGCTAAAGGTTAAAAATGCGAGTCCTTTGCATGTCACGATCGGTGTGATTAAGGATGCTCAAGGCAAGACATATAGTGATTTAAATGAAGATCTGGTTGCTCCGTATCAATCGATCACCGTACTGAATAATTTTTCAGGTAATGTTAAATCAATTACTTATACCTATATTAATGATTACGGCGGCGCTACAACAATCTCTTCGGTGATGACTAAATAATTATGAAAATCAAAGAACGTACTCTACGCCGTACTTTGAAATGTAGTGTTCTTGCATTAACCAGTGCTATTCATCTCGCTTATGCGGATACTGAATTTAATGCAGCGTTTTTAAGTATGGGTGATCAGAAAGCTGATGATGCAAGCCTTGAAGCAGTAGAGCAGGGTTATGACATTATGCCTGGCAGATATCAATTTGCTGTTTATCTAAACCAAGAGCAAATTGATAATCGCGTTATTGAATTCTATAAAGATCATAATAAAGTAAGGCCTTGTATAACACCTGAATATTTAAGTGATTATGGTATCCTGTTGAAGCAGGAACAGTACTCTCTTGTTCAGGATAAGGCTTGTGTTTTGTTGTCAGAACTTATCCCTAATGCGAATGTAAGTTTTGATGCGGGTCTGCAACGTCTGGATTTATCTATTCCTCAGATTAATTTGGAGTATCGTCCACGTGGTTATATCCCAGAAAAACTTTATAATCAGGGGATTACTGCGGCAGTTTTAAATTATAATTTTAGTGGTAGTCATGTTAAGAATGATGGTGGCGATGATTTTAATAATTTTTATGCCTTATTAAATGGCGGATTTAATTTTGGGGCATGGCGTTATCGTAATCAGTCTTCATTTACATCGCAAAGCCGTTCAAAAGATAGATGGCAGAGTATTTCCAATAAATTAGAAAGAGATATTTTACCTTGGCAGTCTCGCCTGGAACTGGGTGATGCATATACCAATAGTGATGTATTTGATAGTTTTAGCTTTAGAGGGATTCAGCTCAGTAGTGATGAGTTACAGCTTCCTTATGGTATCCAAAACTATGCTCCTGTCGTACGAGGTGTTGCTGCAACAAATGCAATCGTTGAAGTACGTCAAAATGGTTACGTGATTTATAGTACTAACGTTGCACCTGGTGCATTTGAAATCAAGGATATTGTTTCAGCCAATGATAGTGGTGATCTTGATGTCCGTATCATAGAAAATAATGGTCAAATCAAAGAATTTAAACAACCTTATTCTGCTGTACCTAATATGCTGCGTCCAGGACGATGGAAATATCAGATAACGGCAGGGCGTTACCGTACAGGTAATTATGATAATGACTATGAACCATATTTCGGCAAGGCAACAGTTGCATATGGATTAAATAATGCCATTACACCTTATGGTGGGTTGCTTATAGCTGATGCTCACTATCAGTCTGCTGGACTTGGTCTTGGATTGTCTTTGGGGAAAATAGGTGCATTTTCTGCTGATGTAACTTATGCAAATAATAAACTGGCTTCTGGTGGAACATCAGATGGAACCAGTTACCGCTTTTTATATTCCAAATCCCTGAATACTTATGGGACTAACTTTAAGGTAATTGGTTATCGTTATTCAACCCGTGGATTTTATGATTTTGCTGATGCTGTAGCTGAACGTTCACAATGGCAAAATGATCACTATCGTTATAGCTATCTTATGCCGAACTATGATCAGGTCAATACTTTAACTGATGATGAGCGTAGACGTTATTATTATAGTAGTAATTACTATAATAAAAAGAATCAGGTACAAGTTGCCCTGAGCCAAAGTCTGGGAAGGTTTGGTCAACTATATGCCAACTTGAGTAATATTGATTATTGGAATGCTGGACAAAGTCAGCGCAGTTGGCAGCTTGGATATAATACTTATATAAAAGGTGCTTCAATTGGATTGTATTATCAAAAGAATAAAAGCCAATTTATCGAATCGGACTATTCTGTTGGTTTGAATATGACTGTACCTTTAGGTAAGTCTAATAAGAATCCTCATAATTATACTTCAACAACCTCTTATCAATACAATCAGCAAACTGGTTCAATGCTACAAACTGGTGTTTCTGGTAACTTCTTGAAGGACAAGAATTTACAGCTTCAGGCTCAGACTGGATATTCTGAACAAAATAAAGAAAGTTTCTACTTAAACGGTTCTTATCAAGGTAGTCATGCAGATGCTGATGCCAGCTATAGCTACAGTGATAACTATCAACAAATTTCTGGCAATTTACGTGGTGGTGTTTTAGTACATTCTGGTGGAATGGTTTTTGGTCGTGAAATGACCAGTACTCCAATCTTGATTGAAGCAAAGGGTGCTACAGGTGTACGCATAGAGAATCAGCCAGGACTTGTCATTGGTAAAAATGGTTATGCATTGATTAACGCAAGTAATGCATATAGACGTAACCGTATTGCGCTGCGTGCAGAAGACTTGGGCAGTAATATCAACATAGACCAAACTGTTGAACGGGATATCGTACCAACCAAAGACGCTATCATTAAAGTCAGGTTTGATGTATCTCGCGGGCAAAATATATTGGCACATTTAAATCATGTAAATGGACAAAATGTGGCACTCGGTACAACGATCTACAATCAAGCTAACAAAAATCTGGGAATTGTAGGAACTGATGGTGCTGCATATATTGTGGCAATTCAATCAGGAGAAGAGTTAATAGCACGCTGGGGAGATGATGCGACAGAACAATGCCGTTTCAAAGTTCCAGAACTGGACAGCAAGTCTATAGGCTATACAGAAGCAGATATTACATGCGAATAGAGGAAATAAAGATGAATTTTAAAAAATGGCTATTACAGAGTCTTGGATTTATTCTCTTTATTTGCCTGGCACAAAGTTCGTGGGCATTATCATGTTTTAAGGGTAGTGGTTTGACGGCTTGGAGTAGTAAAGAACGTACACAGACTGAAAAAATCAGTCAGCAAATTCTGGTTCCATTAGGCATAACTGTTCCAGGAACAACATTATGGCGTTCACAGACTTATACCACTACATTTACTTGCTTTGATAGTGATAATCAATCAGCAGGGGAAATGGCATATTTATATTGGGATCCGCAAACTCAGATGCCAAATATTGATAAATCAATCCAAGTCGGTGTAACGATTAATGGCGTAGATTACCCATTGGTAAAAGGGCAAAGAATTCCTTTAAGCGCAGGTACCGTACCACCAGCGACAACACAAAATTGTAGTAATATTGGTATTAGTAGGCGCATTTGTGCGACACCACAATCATTAACCGTAAAGTATGGCATTTATGTTAAAGCGACGGGTGCAAGTCCACCAGCAAATGGTCAAATTCCAAACTCGGGAACATATAGTGTTTTTCAAGTAGATGGTGTCGGTGGTTTAAATGCAGCAGCGAACTCAAACTTTAATCTTTATATTTCAGGCTTAAACAATATTAAATTTGTGCAATGTAATCCCGAAGTTACTGTTAATGTCACAGGTACAAATGGCAATATTGTTGATTTCGGTAAAATCGTTACGCGTACTACTGATTTAAATAAAATTATTAGACGAAAAAGTTTTAATATCAAAGCTGATCTAACAAAATCGGACACAGGTGGATTGTGTAATGGAAAGGTATTGGTTGCGAGCTTCACAACGACTAATTCACTAAATGGTAATACTATTTTACCTGCTGGTAGAAAGGATATTGCCATTCAATTGTTTAAACAAAATGATACTGTTCCTTTGATATTAAATACACCATATGATCTTGCAACGATTAATAACGGTGTTGCATCAAATAATTTTGATGCGGGATTGATCCAGTTGAGTAGTGCGCCTGCAGTTGGGAAGTTTTCTGCAACGGCAATTGTAGAAGTGACCTTTAAATAATATCTATGAGCCTCAACAGATTTTAATTCAAAAAAGACTGCTCACTGGAGCAGTCTTTTTATATGAAAATAATTAACCTGAAATATATTGTTGTAATTGTTCAATCAGTTTTTTTTGATCTTCCATCGCTGCTTTAACCAGGTCACCAATGGAAACTAGACCAATGAGCTTTTCATTTTCAACGACTGGTAAATGTCGAAGATGACGCTCAGTCATCAGTGCCAAGCAGTCTTCAACGGTATGGTTACGTTGAACTGTAATAACATGAGGAGTCATGATTTCTGAAACAAGTGTTTGTTCCGATGAGCGCTGCATTAATGCGATTTTCCTTGTGTAATCACGCTCGGAAAGGATGCCGACAACTTTTTCACCATCAAGAACCAGTACGGCACCAATTCCTTTAGTGGCCATAAGTGAAATAGCCTCTAGAACGGTTGCTTGAGGGTCAATAGATATAGTTTCCTGATCTGCTTTTGCTTGAAGAACTTGTGCTACTGTTGTCATCTTTTCTTCCTGGTTCGTTGTTATGTTGTTTTCTAATAAATAAGCTCTATTTCGGCAGAAAGCAAATACTTTCCAGTCATAAAAATATGATTTAGAGAATATTTGCACATTATTGCAGCATTTTTTTGCTATTAAGCTGCAACAAAATTATGCGAAGAGAAAAAAAACTGCCTCATTTGCAATGTCGATAACTTAAACTTGCGAGTTGAAGAGTTAAATAGCGCTGGCGTCACATTTAGCCGAGTTAGTGTAGGTAATAATGCTTCTTCAAAATCCTTGGGTGTGATTTTGCGAGGACTATAGTTAGGCCAGTGAATTTTGGCATAACGGTGTGCTTGTATCGAGTTTAACCAAAAGGGAAATATGAAATCATTATTTTCTGATTTAATAGCCCAGCCTTGATGGTAAAGCCCCCATAAAACGCCACAATACATCATTGATTTTAAAATTGATATTTTGATGGTTAAATCTTTTGAGATCGGGTGTAACTGAGTAAACTTTTTCATGATTCACTAGTCTAATTGGTCTTGATCCTATTGTATGAAATTCTAGGAAAAGTACAGTTGGTGCTTTGATTAAAATCGTAAGAAATTATTAAACAAGAAAATTAAGCATTAAAAAACGCCACCTAAGTGACGTTCCATTATGCTTGCATTGTGGCCATTTTCTGCCAATATTGTGCTTTTAGCGAATCGCGTTCAACACGGAAACCTTGATAATAAAGTTCTGCCAAAAACATCGCTGCTTTACCGTGACCAGCACGTGCTGCACTTTCTAACTCTTTAACCGCATCTACAAAATTCATTTCTGATTGGATTGTATTCACGGCATTTGCATATACATGCTCTAAGTCTTGATGAGAGAATTGTTGAATCATATTAAACTCCTTATTGTAATTATGATTGCTTTGACCTTTAGGTCTACATACTAATCTATCTAAGTAATGTTAAACTAATATTACAAATTACGTCACTTGTCAAGTAAATTCTGCAATCTGGGTACATGTGTAAGATTACACGAATAAACATTAATCAGTTTTATTTTTTATTAATATGTATATGACAATTATACCAAAAGGAGAGCAAAATGACAACTTCCATTGATGGATTTGAATTTGATGTACCTCCGCAAGCAAATCAAATCATTGCTTTAGCCCAATTTCATAGAAAACAGCTAGATGAAGCGATTTTTCATCAGGAAATACATTTAGGGGATTATTGTCTGGCACAGCGAAAGCGGGTTTATGATTTTACTCGTAATTTACCACAAGATATGAAGAACAGTTTTTATCGAATCTACGATGGTGAGTTACGGCGAATAGCAGACGACGATGATTTACATCCAGCGCATGCTGAAAGTGGAGTAAGCCTGTTTGCAGTATTTTTAGCTCTTATTATTATCGCCTTGATCCTTTATTTTGCTGTGATTCGAGCAATTGTATAAGTTATTTCCAGGTCTGGACTGTGGTTTGCTACAG
Organism: Acinetobacter stercoris; assembly: GCF_900323515.1. Classification (GTDB taxonomy): domain Bacteria; phylum Pseudomonadota; class Gammaproteobacteria; order Pseudomonadales; family Moraxellaceae; genus Acinetobacter; species Acinetobacter stercoris. The sequence goes on from NZ_OOGT01000090.1 coordinate 7,092, forward strand.
TTCAGATCATATTAAGCTGTATTTTTTTGATGAGCACGATTAAACTAATAGTTGAATCGAGGTTGGTTATGCTCATTTTTAAACAAAAAATTCTAAATTTAAAATCTCAGTTTCATCCTGAATACTTTTTAAATGCTTTGATTGTGTTGATTATTATTTTTATTATTGTACTTGCTACTTTTGCGTTAGCTCGTCCAATTCAGGTTCAACAGTATCAAAAGGTGGTGGATTTATCTTATCAGGCAACTTATCCAGAAACGCAACAAATGGCAAAACAATTATTACAACAGAGTGTTATCCATCGTGTGGATTATTTCCGTTTGATGCATGCTCGTCATTTTGAAAAAGTGCATACTAAAAAGTATCCTGCATTAAATATCAATGATTACCAGCGCTAGTTGGTTTCACGGAACTGTGATTTGTATTGTTATATTCATCGAGCAATTGTTGTTTCAATGCCGCTGGGTCAAGCTCTTTACTTACGATAACAAGAGTTAAACGATCCGCATGTAGATGCCTTTTAATGGCATCTTGTACCTGTTTAGCTGTTGTAGATTGTAATTGTTGTTGATATTGAGTTAAGTAATTTGCAGGTAATCCATAAAATCCAATAGAAGAAATTTGGGAGTTAATGCTGGAGTTGCTACTATAATTCATTGGAAAAGCACGCAGCATTCCTGCTTTGGTTTCTTCAAGTTGCTTTCTATTAATTGGTTGTTTAACAAAATTCATCAATGCACGATATGCAACAGGAATACTTTCCAGTAACTGATTCTGTTCAGTTGAATAATTAAAACTGAAAATACCAGGGGATTGGAGCGTTGTGAGGCTACTATAGGCTCCATAGGTATAACCACGTTTAACACGTAATTCCTGCATCAGCATAGAGTTAAAATTTGCACCACCAAACATTTGATTGGCAATATCTAAAGCCACTTTATCAGGATCATCTTTTGAAATTGCCAATTGTCCCATCATCACTGCTGCCTGGGTGGATTGGTATGGGATAAAATGAATGTCGAAATCAGTCTTTTCTTGAACAATAGGTAATGAGAGTGCTTTATTGCCTTGAGGTAAACTTCCTGCAATCTTGTTGGATATATCTGTCGCCTGTTTTGAATTAAGTTTACCAGTAATGGCAATATTCATATTTTGAGCGACTAAAAAAGTATTTTTAAAGTTCTTGAGGTCATCGGTTGTGATTTTGCGAATGCTAGCTTGAGTTCCAGTGATTGGTTCAGCATATGGATGTTCCCCATATAAGGCTCGGTAAAAAGCAATATTCATCATGCTAGTAGGATTTTCAAGAATTTGCTTTTGACCGACTTTAGTATTGTTCCAGATCATATTTAACCCTGCACTGTTAAATGTTGCATGATTAATAATCTCAAGCAATAAATTTAATGCGGGTTCTAGTTTTTCAGGATCAGATAATACGCGTAATTTAATGACAAACATATCACGATAAGCATTGACGCTAAAACGTGCCCCTAAGCGCTGAAAGGTTGTCGCAATTTGAGTTGCTGTATATTTTTCTGTTCCTTCAGGTAATAGTCTTGCTGTCATGTTGGCAAGACCTGCCAGATCTCTTGAAATACTTTGATCACGTGCTGAGCCAGCATTGAAAGTTAATTGAATATCAATAATTGGCAAATCCTGGGTTTCAACAAAGAGTGAGCGCACTTTGTATTGATTATCAAGTTCCTGGACAAAGGGGGCTTGGATATTTTGTTTATGTGATAAGTTTTTAAGGCTCTGTAATTTTGCAACTGCACTCGGTTTGCCAGTATCAGTTTCCATTTCTGGATTTTCAATATCATTGCGATTGTCGATATGCGGGCTGGTACTACTATCATCAGCATGAGAAACTACTGTAATGAGTGAACAAAAGGCAAACACCTTGGCTTTGTTTTTTATATTCATAACAGTACCTATGGTTGCTGGTCTTCAGGGATTGGTGAGAGATATAATGTACTAAGGTTTTCTTTGACGAAAAATGCATTTGCGACACGTTGAAGGTCTTGAGCTGTTACTTTCTCATAATGCTTGGGCAAATCATCCATCAAGCGATAACTGAGACCATTAACTTCAAGATTACCCATCATTTTAGCTTGACCTGCGATGTCATCTTGACTGTAGATCAGGTTGGAAACAAAGTTGGATTTGATTCTTTCCAGATCTGTTGGGTCAACCAGCTCGGTTTTAAATTTATCTATTTCTTTTTCAATAGCTTTTTGTGCTGTATCAAAACTGACACTATCTGCTGGTATGGCTGTAATCGTAAACAGGCTATCACCTCGATTATAAGGGTCATAGTTAACATTAATTGCTGTCAGGACTTTTCGTCCACGAACCAAACGATCCTGAAGTCTTGATGAAATTCCACCATCTAGTAAAGCCTGGATAATACTTAGTGAGTAAGCATCTTGTGGGTTTTTTGCTGTAACTAAAGAGCGAACATTCCAGGCCATATAGAGATTTGGCACCTGAACGGGCAATGAAACTTCCATATGTCGATAACCAACACGGTCGTATTCAAGTACATCATTACGATCAGGTGTTTTTTTCTGTGGAATATGACCAAAGTATTTTTGTACTTGTTGTAACGCTTGTTCTGCATTGATATCACCAACAATTACAAGTGTAGCATTGTTAGGGGTATACCATTGTTTATACCAATCTTTCAGGTGATCCAATTTGATATTTTGCAGATTTTTCATGTAGCCGATCACAGGCTGCCGGTAATGACTGGTTGGATAAGCTATCCATTTAAAACGTTCAAATGCCAGATTACGGGGATTATCGTCAGTACGTTGACGACGTTCCTCCATAACAACTTTCATTTCAGTTTGAAAATCACCTGGTTTTAAAACCAAGTTAGTCATTCGGTCTGCTTCTAGTTCAAGCGCTAAAGGAAAATATTTTTTAGGATAAAGTTGATAATAATAGGTATAGTTGGTGTAAGTTGCTGCATTGATACTTCCACCATAAATTCGGCTTAAACGGGTGAATTCATCATTTGGAACTTTGCTTGTACCTTTAAACATCATATGTTCAAGTGCATGCGATATACCATATAAATTGCCAGACTCATCACCACTACCAACAGCATACCAGATTTGTGTCATGACAATTGGTGAGCGATGATCTTCGCGGATAATTACTTTTAAGCCATTTTTTAAAGTTGTTTCAAACGTTGTACGAGTGAGTTGACTGACTGTCTCAGCATGGGCTGTTGAGTACTGAAAACCAAGGCAAATCAAGCCGAGCTTAAGTGCATTTCGAGATAAATAGGAGAATAATTTAGTGAAAAATTGTCTTAAAAGCTGCACACGTCGCCCTGGTTGATTCACATCTGTCACATCTATTTTTCAAAAATAAAAAACTTAAATCAAGACAATCATGTTGCTTTTTAGTTTGTTCTTATTGGTAGCTACTTACAGCGCAAATAAAGGAATTTATGTTAAACTCTTTCTTTTTTAACGCGATGCTTTTCAAGGAATCGGCATGCAACAACAGCAAAATAAATTTTTGATTGATGCGGATATCGGGGATGACGATGTCACTTTACCTAGTTTACCAGCCGTTGATGTGCCTATTGTTGAAACAAAAACAGAAATAAGCCCAGAGCCAATAGCGACATCATCTAATCGGACTGAAGAAGAGCAGCCTAAAGGTGGCTTCTTTAGCAGGATGAAACAGGGGTTGACCAAAACCCGTAAAAGTTTTACGGATGGAATGGTTAACATTCTTATTGGTGGTAAAGAAATCGATGATGAGCTACTAGAAGAGGTTGAAGAGCAACTGCTTGTTGCCGATATTGGTGTCGATGCGACTAAAACCATTATTGCAAATTTGACAGAACGAACTGCACGTGGAGACTTGATTTATTCCCATTCACTTTATAAAGCACTTCAAGAAGAACTGGTTTCCTTACTCGCACCACGTGTTAAACCTTTACATATTGATCCAAATAAAAATCCATATGTGATTCTGGTTGTGGGTGTAAACGGTGTAGGTAAAACGACGACGATTGGTAAACTTGCTAAACGTTTACAGGGTGAAGGTAAAAAAGTCATGCTTGCAGCAGGTGATACATTCCGTGCTGCTGCAACTGAACAGCTACAAATTTGGGGTGAACGTAATAATATTTCTGTTGTTGCTCAGGGACATGGTGCCGATAGTGCATCAGTTATTTTTGACGCTTTTGAAAGCGCACGCGCTAAAGGAATAGATGTTCTTATTGCTGACACGGCAGGACGTTTACATAATAAAAGCAATCTGATGGAAGAGCTCAAAAAAGTAAAGCGTGTCATGCAAAAAATTGATGCAACTGCACCGCATGAAATCATGCTGGTTGTCGATGCAGGAACGGGACAAAATGCGATTAATCAGGTTGAAATGTTTGATGAGGCTGTAGGTTTGACAGGCATCACTATTACTAAACTTGATGGAACTGCCAAAGGTGGTGTTCTATTTAATATTGCAAGTCGTACACATGTACCTATTCGTTTCATCGGTGTAGGTGAGAAAATAGATGATTTACGACCATTTTCAGCCAAGTCTTTTGTTGCAGCATTGTTTGAAACTGAAAAATAAAAAAATCTTTTTTTCTAAAGCATCCATTTACGGATGCTTTTTTTGTATAGTTTAAATTGTTTTAAAAATAGAACGCTTTGTTATTTTTATAAAGCTGACAGTTTTAGTTTGAATTAATAGACTATATTCATCTTAAGAAATACGACCATAAGGTTAAACAGAAGGATTACAAGATGTCATTTTTAGATCAAATCAAACAACGCCGTACAATTTATGCAATTGGTAATAACATTTCTTTAAATCAGGCACAAATTGAAGAAACGATTATTGCTGCAATTAAACATAGTCCATCATCTTTCAACTCGCAATCAAGTCGTGCCGTGACTTTGTATGGCGATTCGCATCAAAAATTCTGGAATATCGTACGCGAGACTTTACGTAAACTTGTTCCTGAAGATGCTTTTGCTGCGACAAATGACAAAATTAACAGTTTTGCAGCTGGTTATGGCACTGTGTTGTTTTATGAGGATCAAGCTGTTATTCAAGGTCTTCAAGAACAATTTGCGGCCTATGCTGACAATTTCCCAGTTTGGTCTGAACATTCTACAGGTATTGCACAATTTGCCGTTTGGACAGCACTTTCAGAAAAAGGTTTGGGTGCCTCATTACAACATTACAATCCAATCATTGATGAAGAAGTAGCGCAGACTTTTGATATTCCTGCAAACTGGAAATTACGTGCGCAACTGGTATTTGGTTCTATCGAAGCTCCAGCTGGTGACAAAGTATTTATGAACGATGCTGATCGCTTTAAAACATTTAACTAATTTTAAAATGCAAAGCCCTGAATGATCAGGGCTTTTTTTATACTTACTTAATACCTACAGGTTCATATAATCCTTCGCCACGACCAATCTGTGTCTGATATCTCGGAATCCAGGATGAGTATAAGATATTTTGTTTCCAGTTATTAAGGACAGTAAATCCATTTCGGGCAATTGCAATCCGGTCATTAAGTGAAGCTAGATTTGTAGCATTATATGGTGCCCGAATAATTAAATAGGGACTTAATATAAGTTTAAATTTATTCACGCCGATAAAAATATCACCTCTTAATCCAATATTTTCGATACTTAAAGTCAGCATGAAATCATTAATTTTAGCAAATTCTTGCATCAGCGGTTTATCCCACATCGGCTGTAATATCTTTTCTTGTTCGTGGATGCCAAATGTGATTGCAGCATCGGTTGCTAATTTCTTAAATCGGGCATTTGCAATACCATTTTTTTGTGCATAGTCATCAGCCAATTTTTGTAGTCTAAAGGCTTCTTGTAAGTTTGTTCCATAATTTACCAACTTCTCAGCCAACAATGATGAATCGTAATGTTGATGTAAAATGCTCAATCCACCTATATCTGCCATAACATTGGCTTGTCCTTCTATAAGAAGTTGATTGGCATGAGAAATGATAGATTGAAGTGTCGGGATATTTTTACCAGCAATAATAATCTCCTGATCATTACTGATTTTCAAAGGGTCTAACGCATTAGATAAAGAAAAGGTAAGAGCGTAATTTGAGCGTACATCATTTGCCACAAATACACCTAGATTAGGCCAGAAAAATTTGGGATTATCACGGCTAAGTGCATCGTAATACATCAAGATAAAGGCATTTGTCGCTAAAAGAATTTTTTGGTTAGCATTTGAACCGTAAGTTTGAATTGCTAATTGTTTTACAGTATCAAATTGCTGGTGAATTTTTTTTCGAATATTTTCATATTGTTCTGATGGATGTTGAATGGCGGGATCATAAAGCTGGCTCGAGTCATTCGCAATGCTATATAACTGTTGGTATAAATTAAGTTCTTTGTTTGATAAATTTCGCTGTGCCAGATTGGATTTAAGGTTATAGGTCAATTGAGAAAGTTGAATAGGCGATATGTGTACATTTTCAGGTATTTGCAGTTGTGCATGAGTAGTTGTTAATGGTATGGAAATGATCATGCCCATGACTATGATTGAGACAAGCCGGATCTTTTTAAAGTGCTCTTTTCTTTTATTCATGTTAAATCCTGCATATTTATTCGATTTGTAGTAAAAAGCATTATATTTTGATATTGCAATTTGATGAAAAGCAAGTAAAAACAATAAATTAAAAATAAATAAGTTAATTATATAAATATTTCAGTTTTTTTATTTTTTACAATATATTTAAAGAATGCATATGGCATCCTTTAAATATCATAAATGTATTTTATTAATTAAAATTATTCAAAACCTTGTACTGTATCCTCTGGTTATCTGCATTCAGAACTTCAATTACTGCACCATGAATATTTAGCGTACGCGATTCATTTAAGTTTAAAACAACTTTTTCAGTTGATGCTTTTGCATTTCCTGTTGAGGTAATGTAAGTAAAACTCAAAGTATTTTTGTTCATTCCGTTATAAAAAAGCTTTTGAGAGGGAGCATTTGTACCATTAATAGTAATTTTTTCTCGACTAAAAGGAACATTTTCCCAACTATAGGATTTTACATTTGCCGTAATGGTTGAAAGTTTTTGTGTTTTTTTATCAATGATTATTGAATCCAGATTCTTTGCATTAACGAGTTTTGAATATGAACTTACTTGTCCAGATAAAGAACCATTAAACGGTGCGTAAAATTCCCGAGATTCGTCTTCACCTACTTTTGCATAATAACCTTCAGATAAAATATAACCACCAAATTTTAATTTAACACTCTTATCGAGTTTGATTGCATCCGAAAGAGCAGATTGACTACCTTGATCGATAATAGCCTCACCGATAAGCGAAGATTGGACTTGATTGATTTTTACATTGGAAATTGTATTTATGCTTTGTGGTTGGTAGTTGCGAACGGTACTTGAACAGGCACCTAAAAATAAACCTGAAAATGTAATAGCTACAATGATCTTTTTCATTATGATCCTGAAATTTTTAAAAAATATTAAAATATATTG
>NZ_OOGT01000227.1 GCF_900323515.1 Acinetobacter stercoris
TATTTAATCTATAGAAACTACAATGGATTTACCATTTTATAGTTTAGGATTTCTACGCATGATATAGAAAAGAATGACTAAGCAACCGACAAATGGAATACCAAATAACAACGTTGGTTTAAATTCATTTGTGAAAAATGTTGTACATAAAACTGCCAGCATTAATCCTGCACCAAGTAAAGTTCCAATTGGAAAACATGGCACTTTGAAGGTCAATTTTTTACCTTGTTTCTGCATATCTCGTCTGAAAAAATAATGCGTCACAAAAATCAAAAACCATGCAAGCATTGCTCCAAACATAGATAATGAGATCATTACAGGAAATGCTGCTTTAGGATCGATTGTATAGACTATTGTTGCAACCGCAATACCACTTGCAGATAATGCCAATGCATTTAAAGGAACACCATTATTCTTAATTTTACCCAAAAATTTAGGTGCATCACCAGCTCTGGACAAACTAAACATCATACGTGTTGAAATATATAATTGGCTGTTCATTGCAGATAAAGCAGCAATAATAACAATAAAATTTAAAATATGATGTGCATAAGGTATACCAATATTGGACATTACAATAATGAAAGGGCTTGTTGTACCTTCAGCTACCAGTTTAGTCCAAGGTAACAACATAACAATCAAAGTAAGTGACAATATGTAAAAAATAACCAAACGGTAAATCGTTGCTTTAAATGCTTTTCTTACCGATTGTTCTGGATTTTCAGCTTCACCAGCAGCTACGGCAATCATTTCAATACTCAAATAACTAAATATTGAAATAATAACCCCCACCCAGATCCCCCAAAAACCGTTTGGAGCGAACCCGCCGTGTGCTGTCAAATTATGAATACCACCCCGAACTCCGCCATCTTGGCCAAATAATACAATGGTAGCCAGTAAGATAAATCCTAATATGGCAAATACTTTAATCGATGAAAACCAATACTCTACTGAACCAAATGCTTTCACACTATAAGCATTTACACCAATCAAAGCAGCGGAAAAACCAATAATCCAACACCAGGAAGGCATCATTGGAAACCACATTTTCATGTATTCAGCTACAGCTGTAACTTCTGTCCCGACGGCTAAAACGATACATGCCCAATAACTATAACGAACAATAAACCCAACTAATGGTGAAATATAATGTTCAGCATATGCCCCGAATGAGCCAGAAGTTGGATGCGCAATCGTCATCTCTGCTAAGCATCCCATGAGAAATAATGCAATCAAGCCACCAATAGCATAACTTGCAATAACCCCTGGTCCTGCAAAGCCAATTGCAAACTTACTTCCAAGAAACAATCCTGTACCAATAGCCCCACCAATAGCAATCATACTCATTTGTTTGGATGTTAATTTTTTATGTAATCCAGCTTCACGTGCTTGTATTTTTCCAAAGTCACTCATATTTTTCCCTGTATCCTTTGAATTAAACGTAAATAAACCTAAACCTAGAACCTCTGGCTTCAACTAAATTTGTATTAAATAAATTAGTCATTACTTGGAATGCTCCCTAATTCCATTAAAACTGCCATCTACGCTGATAAAATATCCATGCACTTTCATATTGAGTAATCACTGTGCATCCAAACTCTATAATGCTTAAAAATAAATCTCCAAAACATCTGATGACTTTAAAGCTGATACTAATAAGTTTGTTTTTTCCTACTTTGGTCAGCAATAGCCATTTTTTGGCAATACCTTCCCCTTAACATGGTTTTGAAACCAATGTTTATAAGTCGGGGGGCTTTTAATAAAACACTCAGGTATTTGTCAGAAATATTTCAATAACCCTAATATCTCTGATCAATGACATGTGACTTTTAAAATGACAGTCTCAGTTCACCTTTGAATATTGAACGAGTTAACATGATGAGTCCTTGCTGACAAACCATGCCGGGGAAACCTCATTTTGTAAAGTAATGGTCTTCAAATGTGAATACATATTTAATGTTTCATGGCAATGCTCACTTCCAATACCACTTTCTTTTACTCCTCCAAACGGACACCCACTATTTAGATTGAAATATTGATTAATCCAAACATTGCCTGCTTCTAGTGCATCTGCAGTCTTTAAAGCATTTGCAAAATTTGTGGTATATATCCCAGCTGCCAAACCATAAGGCGTACTGTTTGCCTGCCTAATTAATTCATTTTGATCCTTCCAGCGGATTACACTTAATACAGGACCAAATATTTCTTCTTGAGCTATTGCCATGTCATATTCAGCTTCAAAAATAGTCGGTTCAAAGAAGTAGCCTTTTTCAAAACCGTCTACTTTTATACGATGACCACCAGCTAACAGTTTTGCCTGTCGTTTTCCTAGATCGATATATTTTTGCACTCGAGCTGCTTGTTGTTCATTTACTAAACCACTTAATATTGTTGAAGAATCAAAAGGATTACCAACTTTAACTCTTGAGACAGCCTCTAATAAGGTCTTTATAAATTTCGGGTAAATATCATCATGTACAAATAATCTTGTTCCAGCTAAACAGGACTGACCATTACAGTACAATGCGCCAAACAATGCGTTATCAACAACATTCTCAATGTTATCAATATCAGGAAAAACGATATTTGCACTCTTACCACCGAGTTCTAATGAAACAGGAACCAAACGTTTGGCTCCTTCAATGGCAATTATTCGTCCAACTTCTGGACTACCTGTAAATGCCAACTTGGAAATTTTTGGATGAGCAGTAATTGCAGCCCCTACTTCTTCTCCAAAGCCAGGTAAAACATTGATTACACCAGACGGGAAAATTTGTGCAGCAAGTTTGGCAAACTCTAATGTAGAAATGGATGCATTTTCATCAGGTTTTAAAATAACAGTGTTACCAGCTGCAATCGCTGGAGCAACTTTTAGAGCCACCATAATTGCTGGAACATTCCAAGGGATAATTTGTCCTACTACGCCTATCGGTTCACGTTTTGCAATAAAATATCCATTCGGATTAGGTCGACCAAATCCTTCATGTGTTAAAATAGCACCTGCAAAATAACGATATTGTGAAATAGCAATATGATAATCAATTATCACCTCACTATATTTTCGTCCAATATCCATCGTATCAATTGCAGCTAAACGCTCTATATTTAATTCCAATAAATCAGCCAGTTTATTTAATAAACGAGAACGTTCTTCATAAGTCGTTTGCTTCCACTGTAATTGTGCTTTTTGTGCAGCCAATACAGCTTTTTCAACCTCAATATGCGTGCATTGAGCAACTTGAGCTAAGAACTCTCCATTAGACGCATCGTATGCGGGAAAATATTTATCCGTTTTAATATTTTCACCATCAATATGAGCATCATAAGCATCTTGAAATTCAATTTTCATATATTTCCCTTTATCTAACACCAACAATAATCGATATAAATTACAACTCGTTTTGATACTTAAAAGTTAAGCAATAAAATCAGCAAATAATTTTGATAAACGTCTATCAAACTCATCCATCATCAATTTCGAATGTGCATAACAAATGCGAAACAAATTTGGGGATGTACCAAAAATATGACCTGGCAGCATATTAATTTTGTGTTTTTCATATAATAAATGTGTCAATTTTAATGCCTCGTCAACGGTATCTTGAGACATAAACTGACTCATATCTGCCAACAAAAATACTCCCCCCTGAGCAGGTTCCACCCGGATAGAATATTTCGACAAAATAGTACTAATATATTGATATGAATCAAATATTAGCTTTTTATTTTCTTCAATAAATGTTTCTATATCATCGGATTTCAAAAGCTCGGTCAGCNCTGCCTGTGTGTGGGATGAAACACTGGAAAAATAACTCATCTCCCTCATAAAACTGATCAAGGCAATATTATAAGAATGGCAAAATCCAACCCGGAAACCAGACAAACTGAAATCCTTGGCAAAACCACCTAAAATATGAACTCGATGCATATAAGTTTCAGGCACCAAGCTCAACATACTGGTATATTGAGTATCTGGCTCAAATATGGTTTGTGCGTAAATTTCATCTGAAATAAGATCTAATTTATTGTTTATACAAAAATCAACAACGTTTTTTAAAGCCTCTGGGCTATAAACATGACCGGTTGGATTATTAGGATTAGATAATAAAACAGCACGTACAGTCTTGCCTTGCACCCGCTGTTTCTCTAATGCGTATTCAAATGCATTGATTGATAACTCATTACCACAATCGACACCAACCGGAATAACACCTGCTCGAGATTGAATATCATGTTCAAAACCACTGTAATACGGCGTTGGAAGCAGTATAATATCCCCTCGACTACATAAACCATATGCCAACATTTCTATGGCTTCACTGCATCCACAAGTGACAACTATATTTTCAGCATCAATTAGACTCTTGCGTGATTCACCTAACCACACCTTTCCCCAATGTTTGGCAATTGCTTCACGAAATTCAGTTGAACCATAAAATAAGTTGTAATGTACATGCTCTGGAGTTAAGACAAGTTTATTTTGCAAGTCTTTTAAAATATCAACGATTTTCTCATCAATTAATCTATTTTCAGCAGTTCCTAAGTTAATAAATCCATTTTGATTTTCTTCACTAAATAAATCATTCAAAGCATCAAAATGAGCTTTCATCATGAATGGAAGTTCCTTAACATGTTCATGAGCCCTTTGAGATAAATACTGCTTCATCTGATCCATTGTTGACATTTCCCTACCTCAACTATATTTTTAAAAGCATTTAAATTCATTTGATAAAAAATAATCAAATAAAACATAAACTTAAAATAAGAATCTGATCAAAAATTCACTCAATTTTCTATAACGAANTTTTAATCCATTACATCCATTTCAAATTGTGAAAATAGTCTAACATGCATAAAAATCAATAAAGTTGCTTAATCTGCTATCAAAAAGAGTCTTTTTCAAATAATATTTCAATATCTATCAAAATTATCGCAAAGGATGCAAAGAGTGGATTCAATCGATCTAAAAATTCTACGTAAACTACAGGCCAATGGTAGATTGACCAATCAAGAACTGGCAGATCAAATTGCTTTATCTCCTTCAGCTTGCCTAAGAAGAGTAAAAGCACTTGAAAAGGAACGTTACATTAATGGCTATCATGCTCTGCTCAATGCGTCACGGTTGGGCTATAAAGTTGAAGCATTCGTACAAGTAAATCTTGATGAAACACAAAAGAATTGGCATGAAAATTTTATGAGTGCTATTGATAATTATGATGAAATAGCCAATGCATATATTGTCACAGGAAAAGCAAATTATCTTTTACATATCAGAGCATTAGATTTTGAACATTTCTCAGAGTTCATTATTCATACATTGCACAAAGTGATCGGTGTTCGAGATATTCAAACAAGTATGGTCATGCAAGGCTTAAAATCAAACGGCCGATTTATACCTTTATAAACCAGCGCTTAAATATATTTGAGAGCTGTACTAGATAAGATTCAAATTCCAGTCCAGAATCACAAAATTTTCAATTGTTGTTTTGGACTTCCATAAATAAATATGAACTCACTTTAAAAAAACAAGTGAAATGATTCCTTTGAGATATCATTATATTTGTGTAGTATTATTCTNTGCACTTGATTCCAAAAATTTTCGATTTCATTAATACGGTGCTCCCCATTTGAGAAATGAAATAATTAATCCTTTTATAGAAAAACACAGAATACTCAAAGTCTTGTAAAAAATTATTGACCAGTATAGGCATACTATTAGATTTGATTTTCTCTGCAATTACGGGGATTAAAGTATTAGATTTAGTATCAGGAATAACAAAGGTATAGACTTTNCATTACGTTTTAATAATCCAAAAACTATTATTTTATTAGTAGTACCTTTGCAAAGACAGCCTGTACGAAAAACCCCAAAAATC
>NZ_OOGT01000079.1 GCF_900323515.1 Acinetobacter stercoris
GGGTAGAAGTATATAAGGATAATCTTAAATTTAATTTTGATGCAGGTTATGCATCTCAATATTTGTTTTTAAGAGGAGATAGTATGAAAGATGATACTTCAATTTATCAATGTAAACATTCTACTTATATAAAATTGAAAAAAGTTATAAAAAATGAAGCAGGAGATCGCATATTTTATTTTTATGAGCCTATCGGTTGTACTCCTATAAGAAGTTGACATTTGATCCTAGTCAAAAAATCAGACAGCTACGCCCTCTAAAGTTCTAAAATAATTCTACTCAAATATCATTGGACTGAGCCAACCATTAGCAGAATATCGTCTTATACGATTGTAATAGACCTCAATATACTCGAACAGTGCTGCATTCGCTTCTTGCCGTGTAGCAAAGTTGCTGCCATGAATAATATGTCCTTTTGGCGTGTGAAAGAAACTCTCAGTCACTGCGTTATCCCAACAGTTGCCACGACGTGACATGCTTGGTATCGCTTGATCAATCCGTAAGAAGACTCTGAAACAGTACTGACTGCCTTGGTCAGAATGTACCACCACACCAACAGGGTAACCTTGTCTTGCCATTGCTGTAGCCAACGTATCACAGACTAACTGACGATCTATTCGGTGACTCGTCTGCCAGCTAATAATTCGACGACTAAATAAATCCAGGATCACGCATAAATACAACCATCCTTGCTTGGTACGGATATAAGTAATATCGGTAGTCCAGACCTTGTTCGGCTTATGCACACTAAACTGGCGATCCAGTAAGTTTGGAGCAACTGGCAAACGATGATTGGAATCCGTGGTATGGCGGTACTTTCGACAGACCTTACTTTTTAATCCAAGTCGTTGCAACATTCGTCCTACTGTCCGTTCACTTAGGTTATGACCAATATCCCGCATATCATGTACGAGTGAGGGTGCTCCAAGTCGGGCATGATGCTGCCAATACACTGTCTTGAGATCATTATACTTCTGCTGTGTCTTTGCTTGTCGATGACGCCAAGCGTGACAAAGATAGAGTCTAATTGATCAAATGTTGGATTAGGGGAGCTATGCACAGCCCCATTCGCTTAACGGATATCTTTATAAAATGCTATAAAATATAGTTCTATCAGGCCTCAAGTTATTCTGTTTTTTTACCTAACATATTGTTTTCGATCTCTGCTGCTGCACTTTTTAAAAGATCAACAATCACATCAATATTAGTCAGTTTTAAACGTTTAGACGAACTGACCACACTGAGTGCAATCGGATTGGACTTGTTGGAGTACACAATGGGAACGGCTATTGCACCGAGATGAGATTCCAATTCGCCAATAGAAAAATAGTAACCCTGTTTTTTAATATTTGACATTTTTTTGAGAAATTCAGCTTCATTTTGACTAAATTCAGTCAAAGAAAACTGTTCACGGTATTTTTCATAAAAAATCTTTTGTGTTTTAGATGTACTAAATGCCAGCATAATTTTAGGCGCACCCCCTGCATAGGGCGGGCGAGGACGACCCCGACCATAAGCCAGCAAATCAGAGTCCTTAAAACTTTGATGATGAATATCTAAGCAATAATCTTCATGTAACTGGGTCAAACAACAATCCATTTCTGTTTGTTCGGCTATATCCTGCATCAACGGAACACTATAGTGAATGACAGGATTACTACGTTGAGAAATATAGTCTAAGACAGAAATTTGCGGACCAAGCGTATATTGCCCACCATGCAAGCGTTCCAACAGGCCATGATTGACCAAATCTTTGATATAGCGATAGCCTGTTGGAATGGAAAAACTTAATTTTTCACAAATTTCGTCTGCATCCAGAATAGGTTGTTCTATTGAAAATAAAGTCAAAATATTCAACATATTATTTGATGTAGACATGAAATTCTCAGTTTAGTTGAGTGACATTAATTGCATCATTTTACCTTCCCATTCGACTCTTTGGCAAAAGCCAGGAAGTTTTCGTGCATGCGCTTCAACTTCAGCCATCAATTCTGATGCTGCTTTACTTAAATTTACTGGAATTTTCATTGGTTGAGAAACATACCAAGGTGTATCGATAAACAATTCTAAGCGGTTTCCTTCTGGATCAGGTGCATAAAAAGAAATCGCATTGCCATGTGTAATCGCATCAATATTCGGCACATTGAGTTCGATAAAGTTGTTATAAATCTCTTGTAAGGTTTCTAGACTATCTGCTTCTAAAGATATCTGGTTGATTGGATTGAAAATATCTTCATCAGGTCGACCACTTGCCAGTACGATTTGATGATGTGTTTTAGGGTCACGGCTCAAGAAAACCAATTGTACTTCACCTTTTGGTGTATTGAGGTGTCCACGATCAGTGACAAAGAAACCAAGAACCTTTGTATAAAATTCTTCCATTTTTTCAAGATCCTTCACATATATTCCGATATGGCTAAAACTGAGTCCTTTCATAAATATTTCTCAATAATTGATAAAAATGTTGACATTAAATTATAACTATACAATTATTATGTCAATAATTATTGATAATTGATAATTATGTTTTTAGATAAAGGAATATTTCTATGAAATTGTTAAGTTTCAGCAAGAATGGTCAAAGCTCTTTTGGACTAGTAAAGGATAACGCGGTCATTGATCTCAAATCCAAATTTAATCAGCAATATGCAAGTTTGAAAGATTTATTGGCAGTTGATAATTATCTTGAAAAAATCCAGTCAGTTGCAGATTCAACACCTGATTATTTACTTGCTGAAATTCAATTTGAACCTGTTATTCCAAATCCAGAACAGATTTTTTGTATCGGTCTGAACTATGCAGACCATGTTCAGGAAACTAAACGTGAAGTAACAGAAAAACCAATGATTTTCATGCGCTTATCTCCTTCCCAAGTCGGGCATGAGCAAGCACTTTTACGTCCTGTTGAAGCAGAACAGTTCGATTATGAAGGTGAAATTGCCATCATCATTGGTCAGGGGGGGCGTCGTATTTCTAAAGAAGCAGCTTGGGATCATATTGCGGGCTATGCTTGTTATAACGATGGTTCAGTGCGTGATTGGCAACGCCATACAGCTCAATGGGGGCCAGGTAAAAACTTTTTTAAAACAGGTGCTTTTGGACCGTGGATGGTTACAAGTGATGAAATCAAGGCCAATGAAGAAATGACTTTGCTGACTCGTGTGAATGGGCAAGAAGTCCAACGGGCAACAACTTCACAACTGATTCACGATATTCCTTCATTAATTCATTACATTTCAACTTTTACGCCTTTACAGGCAGGTGATGTGATCGTCAGCGGTACGCCAGGTGGCATTGGTTTGAAGCGTACACCGCCATTACTTTTATCTGAAGGTGATGTGGTCGAAATCGAAATTGATCGTATCGGTACTTTGAAAAATACTGTGAAAAATGACGCATAGAGTAAGCGGATTGATCATCATTTTGAAGTGATTTTGGAGATTTTAAATCGATAAATCTCCAATCTAAAAGGAAGAAAGAAATGGAACATTCAAAACATTATGATATTGCAGTTGTGGGCTATGGTCCGACAGGCGTAACCTTGGCCAATCTTTTACTGAAACAAGGTTTAAGTGTTTTAGTCATTGAAAGAGAAGCCAATATTTTACAGTTACCACGTGCGATTCGTTTTGATGCTGAATGTATGCGCGTGTTTCAAACAATTGGTATCACTGAGCAACTTTTACAGGAAATTGCACCGGGTCCGGGAATGAAATTTCAAGATGCCAGTGGTGAGTTATTGATTACCTGGGAACGACCTGTTGAAAAAGGCAATCAGCAATGGAGTTCTGCTTATCGGGTGCATCAACCTGATTTAGAAAAAGTTTTACGTGATCATATTGTGGATCATCCGTTGCTTGATCTGAAGTTGCGTCATGATGTTTATAAGGTGGATCAATCATCTGAATATTGCAGTATTTATTATGAAGATTTATCGAAAGGGACTTTGCATCAGGCTCAGGCAAAATTTGTCATTGGTTGTGATGGTGCACGTTCACTCATTCGTCGTCTGATTGGAACGACATTTGATGATTTAAATTTGCATAGTCAGTGGTTAGTTGTTGATTTTATAGCAAATGAAAAAGAAAATGACTTGGGTGATTATAGTATCCAATACTGCGATCCAAAACGTCCTATGAGCTATATCAAGGGTACAGGTCAACGTCGTCGCTGGGAAATCATGGTGATGCCGGAAGATGATTTAAAAAATTTAACTCAGGACGAAAAAATCTGGTCTTTACTTGAAAGTTATATTCAACCAGAGCAAGCTACGATCGAACGTGCAGCGATTTATACGTTCCATGCCTTATTGGCGAAAAACTGGGTGAAAGATCGTTTGATTATTGCTGGGGATGCGGCACATCAGACACCACCATTTATGGGGCAGGGGATGGCAGCAGGGATTCGTGATGCTGCAAATTTGGCGTGGAAATTGCAACAAGTGATTCAAGATCAGCAAGATATATCGCTGATCCAAAGTTATTTTACTGAACGCTATAGCCATGCCTCAGAGTTTATACAGGGGGCAGTGCAGTTTGGAAAAATTATTCAAAATTATTGTGAAGATATAGAGTTTCAAGTTCAGACAGCAAAATTGAAAAACTTTATTACACCTATTCCAAAGTTGGGAGCAGGTTTTTATTGCCCTGAACACCATCAGGCTGGATTTATTTCACCACAGTTTTTAGTTGAAAATCAAAAATTAAGTGATGATCTTGTTGGCTATCAATTTTCTTTGGTCATGCGAGATACATCTATTTTAAGTAGTTCAGAGTTGCAACATTTACAAGCTGAATATGCAGAACAAATGACTGTTTTAGCACCGGATGCTGCGATTTCTGATTGGCTACAAGCAGAGCAAGCCGTTGCCGCAATTATTCGACCAGATCGTTATATTTTTGGCTTTGCTCAAGATCGGGATTCGCTGATTCAACTTTTAGAACATGCAGGGATTGCCATGTTTGCACAGGTTTAATCGTGAAAATGGAGTTGTAAAACACTTTTATATGTTCACAGAGGATAGAACAATGGAAACCAAGCAAAATGATTTGCTGCAGCAAGATGCGTTAAAACTCGACTTAACAGTAAAAAAAGTACATCGTAAGTTATTATATTTTTTATTGATCCTGTTTATTTTTTCATTTTTGGATCGGATTAATATTGGTTTTGTAGGTAAACAGCTCAGTGCAGATCTTGGATTGACTGCACTTAGTTTTGGTCTTGCCAACACGATTTTCTATATTTTTTATATTTGTTTTGGCATTCCGAGTAATATGGTGCTCAAGAAATTGGGTACACGGATTTGGATCGGATTTATTATCATCGTTTGGGGGATTGCATCGAGTTGTACTGCTTTTGCGACCGATGAAAGATCTTTATATATCATCCGTGCCATCGTGGGGATTGCCGAAGCGGGCTTTTTACCGGGAATGTTGTTGTATTTAACCCAATGGTTTCCTGCGACCCATCGTTCACGTGCCAATGCTGTATTTATGTTTGCGATGCCTTTTACTGCAACGATTGGTGCAGTGGTCACGGGCTATATTTTAAATTTGCATGGTTTTCATGGTCTAAATGGATGGCAATGGGTATTTTTACTTGAAGGTTTACCTTGTGTCATTTTAGGTGTGATCGTTTTTGCTAAATTGCCGAACACGCCTAAAGACGCAAAATGGTTAACTGAAGATGAAAAAGCATTATTGGTCAATGCCTTGGAAAATGAGCATCTAGCAAAGGCTAAACAAATTCATTTGACAACAAATGATACAGCACGAACTAAACCACAACGATTTGCTTTTTTAAATAGCTCTGTTATCCGCTGCGCGATCGTATATTTCTGTATCGTGACGACTTGCGGTATGGTCAATATCTGGGTTCCACAAATTGTAGCAAACGCGATTCCAAATGCATCTTCTGTATTAACTGGTTTTATTGTCGCTATTCCGCATTTGGTTACGATGATTGCGTTGTTTTATCTGTGTAGTCATTCTGACAAAACGCAAGAACGTTATTGGCATACTTTTGTCCCGATGGTTTTAGGTGGTATGGGATGGCTCATGGCGGCTTATCTGGATACGACTTCTCTTAAATTGATTGGATTGTGCCTCGCATGTATGGCTGGCTTTAGTACGATGGGGATTTTCTGGGCTTTTGCTGATGAAAGTTTGGACAATGATTCTAAATTTATGGGTATTGCTTTTATCAATGCACTTGGTAATTCAGCGACGATCGTCAGTTCATTCTTGATCGGCTGGCTCAAAGATATTACCCATTCTTTTGCTATTGGCATGGTCTACGGCAGCGTTTTGATGTTTGTTGGCGCATTGGTGATGCTGACTTTTGCCTTGAAAAAGGTGTCTGCAAAAAATCTCAATCGAGGTCTATTGAATGAATAAGATTTCCAATTCTATTTATGCCGCACTTGCCAATATTCAAGATGGTGCAAGGATCATGCTGAGTGGTTTTGGTACAGCAGGTCAGCCCACTGAATTGATTGAGGCACTTCTTGAATGCAATTTAAAAGAACTGGAGATCATTAGCAATAATGCTGGAAATGGTGATTTTGGTTTGGCTAAATTGATTAAAGAAGGTGCTGTCCGAAAAATCATTTGTTCATTTCCTCGTGCTGCTGATGCTTATGTTTTTGATGAAATGTATCGAGCTGGAAAAATAGAATTGGAGCTTGTTCCTCAAGGTAATTTAGCTTGTCGAATGCAGGCTGCGGGTATGGGCCTGGGGCCCATTTATACGCCAACGGGCTTTGGAACTTTGCTGGCTGAGAATAAACCAACCATACATTACCAAGGTAAAGATTTTGTTTTAGAACATCCTTTACATGCAGATTTTGCTTTGATCAAAGCTGAAAAAGCTGATCGTTGGGGCAATCTAATTTATCGGAAAGCTGCGCGAAACTTCGCACCGATCATGGCGATGGCAGCGGATTGTACGATTGCCCAAGTCAATCAAATTGTTGAACTGGGGGAGCTTGATCCTGAGCATATTATTACTCCCGGGATTTTTGTGCAGCATGTCGTTCAAGTTGAACAAATATCCCGGCAAGTAGTAAGACAATCTGATCAAACATCGTCAGGGCACACATCAGCAGTTGAGAAATAGTATGTCTTATCAAAAAATGAGTCGTGAACAGATTGCCAGGCGGATTGCTGAAGATATTCCTGATGGAGCATATGTCAATTTGGGCATAGGTTTACCCACACAAATTGCCAATTATTTGCCAGAAGATCGAGAAATCATTTTACATTCGGAGAATGGTATCTTGGCTTTTGGAGCCGCACCGATGCAAGGGCAGGAGGATCTTGAACTCATCAATGCAGGCAAAGAATTTGTTACCCTGAAAACAGGTGGAAGCTTTTTTCATCATGGAGATTCTTTTGCCATGATGCGTGGTGGTCATTTGGATATTTGTGTGCTTGGCGCGTTTCAAGTGGCTGAAAATGGCGATCTTGCCAATTGGCACACAGGAAATCCTGATGCGATTCCTGCTGTAGGTGGGGCGATGGATCTGGCAGTCGGTGCTAAAAAAGTCTTTATTGCAACTGAACATCTGACTCGGCAGGGACAGTCCAAAATCGTATCGGAGCTGAGCTATCCTTTGACTGGGAAAAGTTGTGTGGATCGGATTTATACCGATTTGTGTGTATTGGATGTGACTGCTGATGGATTGGTGGTTCGAGAAAAAGTGTCAGGACTGACATTTATGGAGTTGCAATCTTTGACGGATGCCAAACTGATTGACTTAACTGAAAAGCAATAACAATTTATTTTTCATATTCAGGAAGAAAACATGAAAATTCAACATATCCTCTATGGGGTAATGGCTTCTTATTGCCTAAATTCAGTCACCCATGCTGATTTTATTGAAGATGCCAGTGGAACCGTTTATTTAAAAAATTTCTATTTCAATCGAAATTTTGATGACAATAACACTAAAACATTGAGCAATTGGTCTCAAGCCGCCAGTTTATTATGGAAATCAGGCTATACCGATACACCTTTACAATTTGGACTGGATACTAATATCCGCTATGCCTATCGTCTAAGTTCAGCGAAAAATATCGTGGATAATGTCATGCCTTATGATGATGCCAAGCAGCAGCAGGCTCAAGATCAGGTCAAGTTAGGTGCGGTTTTACGGATGAAATATTCAAAAACTGAATTGCAAATTGGTGAGCTCACTCCTCGTTTGCCGATCGTACATACCGATGTCGCGATGCAACTTCCGACGACATTTTTAGGTGGAATGCTTGAGTCAAATGAGTTTAAAAACACCAAAATTACTTTGGGGCGTTTGACCAAAGTCAGCGGACGAAACTCGGAGGATTATAGTAAGTTTCAGTTAGTTAATGGAACGACCAAAGCTCAGTCAGATGCACTAAACTTTGCTGGAATTGATTATGATTTCAAGCAACAACAGGTACGTTATTTTATTGCTGATCTTGAAGATATCTATTTGCAAAACTTTTTGAGTTATGAACATCGTTTTAAATTGGATGATCAACTCAATTTAAAATCCAATTTCTATCTCTTTGATACCCAAGATACTGGAGATGCCTTAGAGGGAAAAATCGACAGTCAGGCTTATGCAACGTTACAGACATTGAGCTATGGAAATCATGCTTTTGCTGTGGGGTATAAACATATGGCTGGTGATACCAAATTTCCATTATTAGCCAATTGGGTACCACAGCTTTATCTGGCAAACTGGTCAGTTGGGACTTTTATGCAAAAAGATGAACGTTCGTGGCAATTGCGCTATGACTATGATTTTAAAGGTTTAGGATTGGAAGGGCTAAAAACCACGCTACGTTATTATGATGGTCGTCATATTGATAATAATGGTGGAAAACGCGGTACGGAAAAAGAGTTTGATTTTATCGTCAATTATGATGTGCAAAGTGGTCCATTCAAAGGAGTGGGTATGAGTTGGTTATATGCGGATTATAAAAACTCACTTGCCAAAGACTATATCGAAAATCGTTTGGCACTGACTTATACCTATAATTTTTAAAGAATTTGTATAGATTTAAAATTTGAACACCAGAAGATGGATCGAGCCGTCTTCTGGTTTATTTTAATGTTCTGGTTGTTTTATTTTTAGGGGGGTGTTTTTTAATTTTTTTCATGGTTATTAAATTGTTCTATGATGTTGGTTTCTAAAGGGATTAATAACGGGGTGTTGGGGGGTAATGCCAATTATGGATGTCTATTGTATAAAAGTGAACTGGGAAAACTGATAGACGATTTTACTTTAAATATTCCTAAAAAAATCAGTATGTGATCTAACTATCAGAGATAGGCGCTGTTGTTGGTGCGGTAGGATTCTGCATTTAATGCACAGATTGCTGGGGGAAGAATACTGTTGAGAACAGTGAAAGGGAGCCCGTCATCCTTCACTATCGACTCAAAAGTAGCTCGCATTTGAAGTGCAGCACCATGTTCCTGCAATAAGACCTGATCCAGACTTTTAAATCGGAGTCTTTTTCTTGAGAGGAGGTTCAATCGACTAATTGGAGTCGAATTCGAAGATGTATAAATATATAGCTTGTACTATTGAAACAACAAGAAACAATGAAATCATGATGTAGTGAAAATAGAAGTAAAAAATAAATATTTTTATTGGTATTAATCAATGTCCTATATTTTTAGTTTGACTGACACCGTTTACTCCAGATATCTAAAAAGCCCTTGTTGAAACAAGGGCTTTTTGATTATGTGAAAACTTATTCTACAGTCTTGGCTAATTTGGTTGATTAGATTTGGTCTAATATTGTTTTAATACGTTCCACAATGCTTTCAAGTAGCGTTGTTGAAAAACGATGAGCTTGATAGGTGATAATCATACTAAGCTCATATTGTTCATCAATCAGATTTTCCATGATTTCGAAATGTAGTCCAAACATGGATTCATTACGTTCAGGTAAGATTTGACGATAAGGAATGTCTTGCCCTTGTGGATTTTTGAGCACGCCGTTTAATGCATTATTTGAATGAATATGAATAAAAACATCGAATAACAATCCATCTTCCGGGAGCATTCCCAGTGCTTTCTGTATATGATTAATTGGAATATCAGCATAAGCCATGGAGTTATTGATCATGGTGCTGATATTTTGTAGTAATGATTCAAATGATTGTTGGCTATTGAATAGGACTCTGTGAGCAACCATTGTTGTAAAATAGCCTACACTATCAAAAAAGTTAGGATCAGTTCGCCCTGAAGCTGATGTTCCTACAACCAGTTCTTTTAAGTTTCCCTGATGATGTAAAGCTAGAACAATGGCAGTATATATCACGGAAAAAATTGAAGAGTTTTGCTGTCTTGAGAAGGCTGATATTTTTTTATACATTTCAGGTTCAAATTTTAGTTCAAGCCATTTAACCTGAGGTGTGTTTTGCTGTGATGGAGCTGGATGGTTTGTATTGTTAAATGTTAGACCTTTAGTTGCGCCAGTTAGCATATCTGTCCAGTATTGAATATGTTCTATATGAATACCTTGTTTTTTTTGTAGTATTGAGAAGTCATGTATGGATTGAGCTGGTGTTTTCCAGTCAGGAATATGGCCATTTGCACGAGCAAAATAAGCCTGTGCCAAATCGGACATAATCGTATTTAGAGACCATTCATCAATCACCATATGATGTACTAAAAAGGAAAGTTTCTGTTGGTTATTATCTGGTTCCCGGATGATACGAACTCTCAACGGAAGTTCTTGGGAGAGGTCAAATTTATATGAAGCTTCATCAGAAAGCGTTATATGTTGACTTTCATTACTATCCCAAAACCATTTGTGTTTATTTAGCTCTGAAATAGGAACAGCTCGTTGTATCGTTTCTCCATTTTGCGTTTGAAAAAGTGTGCGTAATCCAACGTGACGTTCAATAATGTCAGTAAACGCCTGGAAAAGTACATTTTCATCAACTTCTGCCAAAAACTCTACAGCAAAAGGTAAATTATAAATTGGACTGAAATCAAAAGCAGAATAAGCTTGCCATAAAAAATCTTGTGCCAAGGTGAGGGGAGCCTGTTCAGTATTTTGAACCATATCCTGTTGGTTCTGTGCCGATTTAATTGAAGTATATTCAGCCAGACCAATGGCAGTGGGTGATTTAAAAAAATCGTTAAACCGGATTTCTATCCCGTGTTTGTTTGATAAATTTCCAATAATCCGGGTTGCAAGTAGGGAATGTCCTCCAAAATCAAAAAAATCATCATTGAGTGTCATATCGGGTTCTGCAAGTGTGCTACGAAACTCATCTAAAATGATTTCCGAGATATAAGTTTTATCTAGTTGTGTTTTATTCTCGCCGGTATTTTTATGGGAATCATGGATTAATGTATCAGCTTCAGTTAAACGTAATGGGGTATGGTTACTTGAAAAGTTTGCATAAATTGTTTTAATAGATTTTATAAAGTCAGATTTTTCATATGATTGATCAAGTATTGGGTGAAGCATTAGAACAATAAAAATACCTTGTTCAGTTTCTAGAATATGTGTAAAAAAAGGCGAATCAACTTCAGCATTCCATGTATCTGATTTTATTTTTTCAATATATTTAATTATGTTATCAATATTTAACTGCTGAAATTTAAAACAAGATGACCAGTCCTCAACTGGAAATTTGTATAGTTCTCCATCATCACTAAATTTATACCGGATATTTAAATAAGGTGTCGTTTGGACAATGTGCTGAATTACCTTCTCGAGTAATGTCTGGTCGATATTTTGTTCAATTTTCCATAAGCTGACTTGACGATGAACCTGTTCTGGCTGTTGTAATTGAAGCATCCAAATATGTTCTTCGTAGTCACTTACAGCGGTTACTGATGATGTTCCAGAAAGTTGTTGTAACATAAATGAATCCTATTTATAGGTGTAAGTGTTATATCTTCATCATTTTTCGTTTCACAAGTTTTTTACATTAGATTTAAAAATAATAAAATTCATAATGTTATCTTTTTGTGCTGTTGAAAAATCACGTTTATTCTGAATGAATTACTGGTACTACATATGATATTCCTGTACCAACAGGGGTTACATTTTATTTAAAACATACTATAATTGATTCTCATTTACATCAAGCTTATCATTAACTTTCGTGCTTTGTAGCAATTAAAAAATATTGAGTAAATAGAGAATTTATTTTTATAATTATTTGATAAATAAAGAAATAAAATGATTTATTTTTTATTGTTACATCGAAGACTGGTTGAGAAATTTAAAGATTAAAGAAAGGCTTGCATTCGCTTAAACACTGATTGAGGAACCTCCATGAGTAAGTTTAATCAGGAGAAATCATTACGAATAACTGGTTATGGGAATACTTTTAATCAATTTGTTTTGCGACAAACTTATTTAAGAACAATTTGTTTTTACCAATTGCTAAATGAGGCTTGCCACTAATGCAATTGGGTTTATTTTGCTTTTTTATTGTCCTATGCATTATATCGCTATTAGTCGGTGCCCAGCATTTGCAATGGACTGCTCTGTTTTCTTTTTCTGGAGATGCCTGGTTAACCCTCACTGCCAGCAGAATCCCCCGTTTGATAGCAATTGTTCTTACTGGCATTGGATTATCAATTTGTGGTGTGATTTTACAGCATATTGTTCGAAATAAATTTGTTGAACCAGGTACTTCTGGTGGATTAGATGCTGCCAAACTTGGAATCCTGGTGTCATTAACACTTATTCCTGTTACTGGCACGTTGAGCAAGATGTTATTTGCTATCGCATTCTGTTTTGTTGCAAGCCTGCTTTATATCTTCATTATTAGCCGAATTCGTTTTAGAAATACGGTCCTGGTTCCTGTCATCGGTTTAATGTATGGCAGTGTACTTAGTGCTTTGGCAGAGTTTTATGCCTATAGCAATAATATTTTACAAAGCGTACAGGGCTGGTTAATGGGTGACTTTTCCAGAGTGGTTCAAGGTCACTATGAAATCATTTATATCATTCTCCCGA
This sequence comes from Acinetobacter stercoris, assembly GCF_900323515.1. Taxonomy (GTDB): domain Bacteria; phylum Pseudomonadota; class Gammaproteobacteria; order Pseudomonadales; family Moraxellaceae; genus Acinetobacter; species Acinetobacter stercoris. The sequence continues at coordinate 12,981 of NZ_OOGT01000079.1, forward strand.
TTGTGGTTTTGACTTATCTATTTGCGCACAGGTTTACTGTAGTGGGAATGGGGGAGGAAATGGCATCAAGCTTAGGCATGAGTTATGGGGTTATTGCTGCACTTGGTTTGCTACTGGTATCTGTCACTGTTTCAACTACTGTAATTACTGTTGGTGCGATTCCATTTGTAGGATTGGTCGTACCCAATCTCGTTGCACTTAAATATGGTGAAAATCTTGCAAAAACATTACCTGTCGTTGCGTTAGGTGGGGCTTGTTTATTATTAATTTGCGACATTATTGGTCGGGTCATTATCTATCCATTTGAAGTTCCTATAGGGCTTACTGCTGGTGGAATTGGTGGATTGATTTTCCTCATATTGATTTTGAGGGGGCTTCGATAATGCGTAGCTATAAGTTTTGGTTATTTTTATCTGGCTTTTTAATTCTTACTCTTTTCTTTTTGTTTTATGACTCTAGTCTGGATTTTAACTATGTAATTCCTAAAAGATTATTACGTTTAAGTACGATTGTTTTAGGTGGTATATGCATTGCATTTTCCTCCATTATTTTTCAGACCTTGGTTGGTAACCGGATTTTAACACCTGCCATTATGGGATATGAAGCAGTCTATTTGCTCTGGCAAGTCTTGTTACTGTTTATCGTGGGAACACATGGACTCAGCTTGTTAGGTTTAAATGGTAATTTTTTTGCTTCGATTATTTTAATGCTGCTTTATTCATGGGCAATCCATCGCTGGCTTTTGCCACGTGGTAGACATGATGTGTTCATGCTGTTGCTGTTTGGCCTGGTCTTAACCATGGTGATTGGGACAGTTACGCAGTTTATCCAACTCAAAATTAGTCCGGGCGAATTTTCCGTTTTTCAGGGTCTCAGCTATGCGTCTTTTAATAGATCTCAATCTGAAACATTGGTATATGCCTTTATTGCTGTTGCACTGGTGTTCTGGATAGGACGAAAAACCTTGCCAGTATTGGATGCAATGGCATTGGGACGTGAACAAGCAATTTCTCTTGGGGTGGATCATGTACATTACGTCCGATTGTATTTTGGATTAATCGCCATACTTGTTGCTGTTTCGACCAGTTTGATTGGACCTACCGCATTTATGGGGGTTTTTATCGCCAATATTGCCTATGCATTTGCAGGAAGCTTTAAACACAAGATTACTTTGCCACTAGGCAGTGCTATTGCCATCACGATTTTCATTGTTGCTCAAATTCTGGTTGAGCATGTTTTTAACTATAAAACCACCGTCAGTATTCTTGTCAATCTTGTATGTGGCATCTATTTCCTTGTGCTGACGGTTCGTTCCAGAGGTGTTACATGATCACTGTCCAGAATATTCATAAATCATATGGCAGTAAAGCGGTTCTTTCTGATGTCAGTGTTGAATTTCCAGCCCAACAAATAACGTCACTGATTGGTCCTAATGGTGCAGGTAAGTCGACTTTATTGATGATGATTGCCCGGTTACTTGAGCCAAATACTGGTGAGATTTTATTAAATAAACAAAATGTTGCCGATATTCCAACAGCCGAATATGCCAAATTGGTCGCTACACTGCGCCAATCTCCAGGATTTAATTTACGTTTAACTGTCGAGGAACTGGTTGCTTTTGGTCGCTTTCCATATAGCCATGGAGTACTCACCAAATTTGATCAGCAAATGGTTAATGAAGCAATTGATTTTCTCTCGCTCGACGCATTGCGTCATTCATATATTGATGAGTTAAGCGGTGGTCAACGCCAAATGGCTTTCTTGGCAATGACAATTGCCCAGCAGACAGATGTTCTTTTATTGGATGAACCTTTAAATAACCTTGATATGAAGCACGCTGTACAGATTATGCGTGCATTACGACGTTTGTGTGATGAGCATGGGCGAACAGTCATTTTAGTCATTCACGATATAAATTTTGCAGCGAATTATTCAGACCATATTGTCGCTTTAAAAAACGGGCAGCTGTGTTTTAGCGGTCCAACACAACAAGTCGTCACAGAAACGCGATTAAGTGAATTGTACGAACTTGAATTTGAAATTACACACAGCGAGCGTGGCTGTATGTGCAACTACTTCAACTCATCAGGAGCTTGAATATGAAATGGAAAAAGACCTACTGGGCGCTGGCATTTGCAATGACAGCAATCATTACTTTACAAGGATGTGAAAAAAAAGTTACGAATCCAGAACAGGCTGCTCAAAAATTAGCGACTCCAATCACGATTAAACATGAGCTTGGCCGTACTGTGATTGATCATTTACCTCAACGTATTGCAGTGCTTGATATGAATGAAGCCGATTTTTTGGATCAGCTTCAAGTACCATTTGCAGGAATGCCTAAGGATTTTGTTCCACACTTCCTTGGAAAATACAAAAACGATTCAAAAGTTCAAGATTTGGGCTCCATTGTACAACCTAATATAGAACGTATTTATGCACTTAAGCCTGATCTGATTTTGATGACTCCCATTCAGGCAAATAAATATAAGGAGCTGACTGAAATCGCTCCAACATTACACTATGACATTAACTTTAATAATAGTCAGAACAAACATATCGAGACTGTAAAAAGTCATCTAATGAGTTTAGGACAAATTTTTCATAAAGAAGATTTGGCACGTCAGAAAGTGGCTGAGTTAGATGCTGAAGTGAAAAAAGCTCGTGAGGTGACAGCAAATCGTCCAGAAAAAGCGTTAGTGGTATTACATAACAATGGTGCTTTTAGCAACTTTGGTATTCAGTCACGTTATGGATTTATTTTTCATGATCTAGGTGTGAAACCAGCGAGTACCGTTGTAGATAACAGTCTACATGGGCAACCAATTTCGAGTGAATTCATCAAGCAGGCTAACCCGGATATTCTCTATATCGTAGATCGTACAGCTGTGATGGAACATCGACCAACAATAGATGCAACGAGTGTAAGCAATCCTTTATTACGTGAAACAAAAGCATGGAAAAACGGCCATGTAGTCTTTGTGGATGCTGATGCTTGGTATATCACTGCGGCAAGTCCGACATCTTTAAAAATTTTAATCAATGATGTGATTAAAGGCTATCAGAAGTAACTT
>NZ_OOGT01000231.1 GCF_900323515.1 Acinetobacter stercoris
ATATATAATTCATTTTATTCAATAAATATTTATTCAATAAAAACTGAAAGAATTCGAATGGTTTTACAATGAGCAATTCGTTTAAAAAGCTGCTGAAATATGTGCAGGAGAATTTATTTTTACATACAATAGTCGCACCTCGACATCGGTACAAATGATGAGTAATACAAATCCTGATTTCTTAGCAGACGAATTTTTGTTAGGCCACTACGTTGGAAAAACTCCGCTCGTGCGTTTACAACGTTTGGCAAGTCACACTCAAGCGACAGTATTGGCCAAATTGGAAGGCAATAACCCAGCAGGTTCGGTGAAGGATCGTCCTGCCTATAATATGATTATGCAGGCTGAAAAACGCGGGCAAATCAAACCGGGTGATACATTAATTGAGGCGACCAGTGGAAATACAGGTATTGCATTGGCTATGGTTGCTGCCATGCGTGGCTATAAAATGATTTTGATCATGCCCGGAAATTCGAGTCAGGAGCGTAAGGATTCAATGCGTTCTTATGGTGCTGAGCTGATTGAAGCAACCAGTATGGAAACTGCTCGTGATTTAGCATTACAAATGCAGCAGGAAGGCAAAGGGCTGGTTTTAAACCAGTTTGGTAATCCAGACAATGTCGAAGCTCATTACTTAACGACAGGTCCAGAAATCTGGCAGCAAACGGGTGGTAAAATTACACATTTTGTCAGTTCTATGGGGACTACGGGCACCATCATGGGCGTGGCAAAATATTTAAAAGAACAAAACCCAGAGATTCAAATCGTGGGTTTGCAGCCTTCTGAAGGTTCAAATATTGCTGGTATTCGCCGTTGGCCGCAGGAGTATTTACCGACTATTTTTGATCCAAAACGTGTGGATCGTATCATGGATATTTCACAGATTGATGCGGAAAAAACCATGCGCAAATTAGCACGAGTTGAAGGTATTAGTGCAGGGACATCTTCGGGTGGAGCCGTATGGGCTTCGCTTCGTCTTGCAGAAGAAAATCCAGATGCTGTTATTGTTTGTATTGTTTGTGATCGTGGTGATCGTTACTTATCTACAGGCTTGTTTTCAGTAGAAGATGAAGAATAAATCAATGAGGTAAAATATATACATGCGTTTTCCAGTTTTAGTTTTTGATATAGAAACCCTGACAGATCTCAAATCTGGTGCGCATTTATATGGTCTTGATTTACCAGAAGCTGATTTGGAACAAGCTTTAACAAAATTACGCAGGCAGGAAGCTGGAATGGATTTCCAGCGTTTGCCTTTACATGAAATAGCATGTATTGCTGGCTTATGGATAGATGAAAACGGGGCAATGAAACTGTTTTCATTTAGTCAGGAGCATTTTTCTGAAGCCGAAATTCTTAAAAAATTCCTATCCATTTTTGATAAACGTCATCCGACACTTGTAAGCTGGAATGGATCGCAATTTGATTTACCCGTAATTTTATATCGTGCCATGTATCATGGACTATCTGCACCAAGTTTGTTTGATCAAGGTGAGATTGATACACAAAAAAGGTATAATAACTATCAGAACCGTTATCACCATAGACATGTTGACTTAATGGATGTGATGGCAATGTTTAATGGTCGCAATTTCCAAAAACTGGATGATATTGCACATTTATTAGGTTATCCAGGTAAGCGTGGTGAATCAGGTTATTTCGTTCCTGAGTATGTAAAAAATCAGCAATGGCTGAAACTGACCAGCTATTGCGAAGGTGATGTGCTTAACACATGGCTAATTTACTTGCGTTGGCTGCTTTTGAAAGGGCAGTTATTGATTGAAGACCATCGTTTATGGATTCAGGCAACGATTCACTATTTACAAGGGCAGCCTCAGCAACAAGATTTTCTTCAGGTTTGGCGAGAACGTTCTCAACAAACTGAATTTACATCTTTGGATTTCCCTGCAACTGATTAGGTATTCATTTGAAACACAGAGCTAAACCTCATTCATCTCAACCTCAAACTTTTCAGTTTAAAGTTGAGTCTCTTTCACATGAAGGGAGAGGGATAGCACATTATTCACAAGAGTTTGCTCACCCTGTAGAAAAACAAGGTAAGAAAGTTTTTATCAGATATGCCTTGCCTGGTGAAATTGTGTTAGCCAGCATCACTAAAGATACTAAAAAATTAGAAGAAGCAGATTGTATAGAGCTTGAAAGTGATGCCAACCCATATCGTATAGAACCGATATGTCCACATTTTGGAATTTGTGGTGGATGTAATGTCCAGCATATCCATCCAGACGAGCAAATCCGCTTCAAACAAGATGTTTTAAAGTCTCATCTTAGCCATTTTGCCGGTTTACAACCAGAACAGTGGTTAAAACCCTTACGTTCAACTCGAACAGATTATCGTCATAAAGCCCGCCTGGGTGTTCGTTATCTTCCACAAAAACAAAAACTATTAATGGGCTTTCGGGAAGTAAGCAGTAATCGTCTGGTCGAAATAAAAACTTGCAAGGTACTGGAATTTACATTAGACCAAAGTCTTCCTGAGCTAAAAAGAATACTCGAAAGTCTAAAAGGCAAAGCAGCAATTGGTCATGTAGAATTAGCAAAAGGTGATCAGGATATTGCATTGGTTGTTCGACATACTGAAAACTTGCCTGTATCGGATATTGAAATTTTAAAGCAGTTTACGTTGCAGTTAGGCTGGCAATTGTATTTGCAACCTAATGCACCAAAGCATATTCATCGTATAGATCATATAAATGAACCTGAGCGACTGCATTATTCACTACCTGATTTTAATCTCGAGTTTGCATTTCATCCGCAAGATTTTACACAAGTCAATCCAACTGTAAATCCACAAATGGTAAAATTGGCATGTGATTTGCTTGACTTGAAGCATGGAGAAAGGGTTCTAGATTTATTTTGTGGATTAGGAAATTTTTCTTTACCTCTCGCCCGTCAAGTTGGAGAAAATGGAAAAGTGGTTGCTGTTGAAGGCAGTGAAGCAATGGTGGAACGTGGAACTGAAAATGCACTAAAAAATGGCATTCAGAATGTTACATTCTATTCACAAGATTTAACAAAAGACTTTTCGCAACATTATTGGGCAAATCAGGGATTTGATGCATTATTAATAGACCCGCCACGTGCAGGCGCTGAAGAAATAATGCATTATGTGCCTAATTTTGGTGCAAAAAGAATCGTTTATGTATCATGTAATCCTGCGACTCTTGCACGAGATGCAGGGATATTAACAAAATACGGTTATCAGTTAAAAAAAGCAGGGGTTATGGACATGTTTACCCACACAGGACATGTTGAATCAATTGCTTTATTTGAAAAGAATTTAGAGATAAACGATTAGAAATGAGTTTTATTTTGAAAGGAGAATGGTATGGTCACAGTACGTGAGCAACTTCCTGGGCAACTCAATGAGTTATCAGAGGAAGCGACTGTTGAGCATGCCGCAGAAGCACAAACGGCTCTAACAACCTGGTTAGACCGAGTACGTGCGATTTTAGATGGTGCCGAGCTTAAGCAGTTAGAAGAAGTAGCGAGACTCGTACTACAAAAAGAGTTAGAAACGACAGGAAGCCATCGTTCCAATACCTTTACAACTGGTATAGGTATGGCTGATATCCTTGCTCATTTACACGTAGATGAAGATACATTAGTTGCAGCAGTTTTGTATAGAAGTGTGCGTGAAGGTTTAACTACATTAGAAGAAATACAGCAAAAATTTGGGGAGCAGGTTTATAACCTTGTCCAAGGTACTTTGGCCATGGGTAAGCTTTCTGAATTAATTGAAAAAAACAAACGCTTAGAAGACCACTTTAACAATAACCAGAGAGAGCATCTCACAGGCATCTACAAAATGCTGATCTCTGTAACTGAAGATGTGCGTGTGGTATTGATCAAGCTGGCAGAGCGTACATATGCCTTACGTGAGTTGGCACACTCTCCTAAAGAACGTCAAGAACGCGTAGCCCGTGAAATTTTAACCATTTATTCACCACTTGCGCACCGTTTGGGGATTGCTCAGTTAAAGTGGGAACTGGAAGATTTAGCATTCCGTTATCTTGCACCAGAACGTTATAAGGAAATTGCATCATTACTTAATGAAAAGCGTCTTGAGCGTGAACAATATATTCAGTTTGTGGTTGAAAAATTAAAGAATGAACTGGCTGATCACGGGATTGAGGCTGAAATTTCAGGTCGGGTAAAACATATTTACTCGATCTATCGAAAAATGAAGAGTAAAAACTTAAGTTTTGACCAGCTTTATGATATTCGTGCTGTGCGGGTATTGGTAAAAAGTGTTCCTGAGTGTTACCACACTTTGGGGATCGTGCATCAGATCTGGAGACATATCCCTCATCAGTTTGATGATTATATTACCAATCCAAAAGCGAATGGATACCGTTCATTACATACTGCCGTCATTGCTGAAAATAAATCTCTGGAGATACAGATCCGTACCTTAGAGATGCATGAAGAAGCTGAGCTTGGGGTCTGTTCGCATTTTAATTATAAAGAAGGTTCAAAATCGACAGATTATTCATTTAATCATCGATTACACTCTTTACGTTCAGTACTTGAACATTATCAGGAACGTAATGAGACAGGTGCTCATCCAAATGAAGATGACACAGAAACTTTTGATCAGCTTCAAGATTTTGAAGATTTTGAGAAAATTTATGTGTTCAGTCGAGATGGTGACATTAAAGAGTTACCACGTGGCTCTACAGTTTTAGATTTTGCGTATCATGTCCATACTGAAGTTGGAAACAAATGCTATGCAGCACGGGTGAATCAGCGCTATGTGCCTTTAACTTACACTTTAAAAACTGGTGAGCAAGTTGAAATATTAACCAAGAAAGATCGGGAACCTAATCGTGACTGGTTGGTGAACTCGCTTGGTTATATTAAGACAGCGCGGGCACGTGACAAGCTTCGTCATTGGTTTAAACAACAGGATAGAAGTAAAAACCTGGAAGTCGGACGTGATATTCTGAATAAAGAATTGTCCCGTTTAGCGATTCACCCGAAAAGCATTGATTTAAATGATTATTGTAATCATTTTAATGTCAAAAATGGTGATGATATTCTGGTTGCCCTAGTCAGTGGTGATATTAGCCTGCATGCACTTATCAACCAAGTCAATCGCCATATGCATCTGGATCAAGATGAACCAGAACTTGTTTTAAAACCGACACTTAATCCGCGTGCTAGCCACACACTTTCTGCACATGGAATCTTGATAGATGGTTTGGACAATGTAGAGTTGCATATCGCACAATGCTGTCAGCCTGTACATGGTGAATCTATTGGTGGATATATCACTTTGAATCGCGGTGTGAGCATTCATAAAATTGCTTGTCCTGACTATATGCGTATGATTAAACAAGAACCGGAAAGAGCTGTTGAAGCGGATTGGGAAATGCAACCGACCCGTGGTCAAAGTGTACAGATTGTTGTCGAAGCATATGATCGTCGTGGTTTACTCAAGGACTTGACTCAGGTGATTTTCTCAGATCAGATCAATATTCGTCAGGTCAATACCATCTCGGAAAACGATGGCATTGCAAACATGAAGTTATTGATCGAGGTTAAAGGCTTGGCTCAGCTTTCTAGACTTTTAGCCCGTTTAGAACAACAACCTGGAATTATTAGTGCGCGCAGATTAGTTCAGGGCAATTAATAATTTATTCTATAAAAAACCAGCATATAAATTGCTGGTTTTTTATGTGAAAAAATATG